>NZ_SFBY01000135.1:0-7574 GCF_007095505.1 Microcystis sp. M_QC_C_20170808_M3Col | reverse complement strand
CAATTAATTGTTTGGTTTCGTCAGATACGGTTTTATTAGTGGGATTGATCACAAACTGACGACCACATTCTTTACATTGACGTTTGGGTTTTCCATTATGAATAGAACCATTCTTGATCGGCTCTACCGAACCTGTCATGTAAAACTATCAACAACTTATGCTTGTAAAGCTTGTATAATAAGGCTTTGAGTTTTTGTTAGATTGATATTTATCAACTTTAGAGCATTGCTGGGCAGAGAGGGAGCTTGAGGAATTTTCTACAGTGTAAGTTCGGAAGAACCTCTTGATCCTATGGTGAGAACCACAACGCTTGACAGGGGAACGGCATGATCAAGCTAGAGGTTTAAAGACTGATCGGGTTCCAATTATTTTTATTAATAAATATTTTACACAATTCATACCAGGTAAGCAAGATAGCTCACCACTACTACCGAATCATTACCAGAGATTCTACTGCTGAACTGCAAATAATCACCCCCAGAGAATCCGATCCTTTAACAAATACAAAGAGACGATACCCCTTCAAAACCAGTTGATAGGATTATGGTAGTGACCGAAATCAACTTTTAAGAATCTATAATGGGCTTTATTGTCCATTATTATCTAAATAACGGACTAAAAGCCTGTTATATGCACTTTTCCTCGGTATTATCATGGCCTATCCTCTCTACGTCGCTTTTATTTGGCATCAACACCAACCCCTCTACAAATCCTGTCAAACTCGCACCGATGCTTCGGGACAATATCGCTTACCCTGGGTGCGACTGCATGGGGTGAAAGATTATCTCGATTTAATCCTGATTCTAGAACGTTTTCCCAAATTACACCAAACTGTCAACCTTGTCCCCTCTTTAATCCTGCAATTAGAGGATTACGTCAACGGACTAGCTATAGACCCCTATCTTGCTCTCACCGTCACCCCGGAAGCGCAGTTAACCCTGGCACAAAAACACTTTATCCTCGAACACTTTTTCGATGCTAACCATCGTACCCTGATCGATCCGCACCCCCGTTACGCTCAATTATACGCACAGCGTCAAGAAAACGGTCATAGTTGGTGTATTAGCCATTGGAATCTGCAAGATTATAGCGATCTCTTAGCTTGGCATAACCTCGCTTGGATCGATCCTATCTTTCACAGTCACCCAGAAATCGCTGCCTGGTTAGAACAGGGAAAAAACTTCACTTTAAGCGATCGCCAGCGAATTATCTCCAAACAGCGTCAAATTCTGCGTCGTATCTTGCCGCAACACCGGTTAATGCAGGAAACCGGACAACTAGAAATCATTACCAGTCCCTACACCCATCCAATTTTACCCCTGCTGGCCAACTCGGAAGCCGGCCGGGTAGCAGTGCCGAATATGACCCTTCCTCGGCAATATTTCCACTATCCTGAAGATATTTCCCGCCATCTCCAGAAAGCTTGGCAAATCTATATCGATCGCTTTGATAAACATCCTCGAGGACTTTGGCCCTCGGAACAATCCGTTAGTCCCGCGATTCTCCCCGCTGTCGCTAAACAGGGTTTTCAGTGGTTATGTTCCGATGAGGGGGTGTTAGGTTGGTCTCTGGGACATTACTTTCATCGCGACGAAAAAGGCAATATTAGCGAACCGGAATTGCTTTATCGTCCCTACCGTCTGGAAACTAGCAACGGCAATTTATCGATGGTTTTCCGCGATCATCGTCTCTCGGATCTGATCGGATTTAGCTATAGTGGCATGAAAGCGCAAGAGGCCGCTACAGACTTAGTTAAACACCTAGAAGCGATCGCCGAACAACTGAAAACCAACGCAGAAACCACGACCCTAGAAAAACCATGGTTAGTTACCATTGCGCTAGATGGCGAAAACTGTTGGGAAAACTATCATCAAGACGGTTTACCCTTCCTAGAGAACCTTTATCAACTTTTAAGCGACCACCAAGCGATCGAATTAGTCACCGTCTCCGAATATCTCGATCGCTTTCCCGCTAATGCAAAAATTCCTGTCAATCAACTTCATAGCGGCTCTTGGATCGATGCCAATTTTACCACTTGGATCGGCGATCCCGCTAAAAATAAAGCTTGGGAATATCTAATTTTAGCCCGTCAAACCCTCGCTAATCACCCGGAAGCGACGGAAGATAATAACCCCGACGCGTGGGAAGCATTGTATGCAGCGGAAGGTTCCGATTGGTTTTGGTGGTTTGGTTATGGCCATTCCTCCAATCATGACGCAATTTTTGACCAACTTTTCCGCGAACACCTGATCGCTCTTTATCAAGCTTTAAATGAGCCAATTCCCTCCTATTTGCTCGAACCGGTGGAAGAACACGGTAGCAAACAAAGTAATCGTCCTGAGGCTTTCATTCACCCCATTATCGACGGTTTTGGAGACGAACAGGATTGGGATAAAGCTGGACGGATCGAAATTGGTGGAGCCAGTGGTACAATGCACCGGGTCTCGTTAGTACAAAGGGTCTTTTTCGGTTGGGATCACCTCAATTTTTATCTGCGTTTCGATTGGAAACCGGGGGCAGAATTAGGCAAAGATATCCCGCCTGAAGTGCATTTATATTGGTATTATGATGAAGTGCATCGTCTGCAAAGTCCAATTCCCTTAGCAGATATTCCCCCTCGATCGCCCCTCGATTACGGTTATCATCATCATCTAGGAGTTAATTTAATCACGGAATTTACTTGGTTAGAAGCCGCTCAAGAATATTTTACTTGGCAGCGAGTTCCTAGTAGTGCCAAAGCTTCTTTTAATCAATGTTTGGAAATTGCTGTCCCTTGGGAAGGATTACACATTGAACCCGATGCTCGTCTGCATTTAATCGCAGTTTTAGCCAGTCAAGGTCAATACTATGATTTCCTCCCCGTTGAAGAATTAATCTTCCTGCAAAGACCTTAAATCCTGAGAGGGGGACAAGCGAAGATCAAAGTCTTGTCCACAGGGGCTTTAATTTTCTCTCGCTAATCTTCATGAATCATGCAGGTTAGAATAGGAAATGGGAGCGAGCTTACTAGAAATTACTATCAGTGAGTGGAATCTAGTGGGGAGAACTTTTGCAATTGAAAGCTCCAGAAAGCTCATGAGGTAAGGATTTCAGTCCTCTTGTCCCCCCGTCAGCTAGAACCCATTCTCCCCATACTTTCTTCCTGATCGCTGAAATGCTTGTCCATAATTGCTGCAGTGACTTGTTGAGCGTTGACAATTCTTTCAATCAAAGCATTGCTCCTATCAACTGCCTCTTTTTCATCATTTTTGGCAATTTCTATGACCCTTTCCGCCTCTTTTTCTGAAATCAATCCAAATTGAGATTGGTTTGGACATAAAGATTCATTTAAATCTCCTGGCTCAAATTTATCTAGGCTATCACCATAACTTCTTTTGTTCGACTTAATTATTTCCTGACCAATATCACTCAGAAAATAAACGAAAAGCTTATTGATTAATGGTTCACCAAAACTATTTGGGTAGAAGCAATGAAAACAGGTAAAATTGATAGCATTCGTCAGGTTTCTGATTACTTTAAGTCGTCCCCTGTTAAATACGCCAAATAGTATTGGGGCAGGTTTTCGGCTTTCTATTTTGTACCAAGGGTTTCTCGTTCTTGTCAGGTATCTTTCATGGTATCCGAAGGCTTCTCCTTGTTTTATGTATTCTTGGGTTTCTTTACTTTCGCTAAAAGTGATATTTAAGCAGTGAACTGGCTTTTCTAAATCATATAGATTTGTGAAGTCTTCTTCTGTAAAAACTGGCCGGCGTATTTGAGAACTTTTTGTCAGGCATTTACAAATAGATTTGTCATCTAATCCTAATTTGATAATTTTGCCTTTACTGAGGGCAAAAAATTCGTTTGCGCCAGTGGCGATACCTCGTGTGAATGAACCATAAACTGACAATCTAACGAAGTCTTTTGGCATAACTTTGTCGGAAAATAATGACATCAAAATAGGTGTCCATTTTTTACTGAATGGCAAATCCGAGTAATCTATTATTTTTTGATAATATTCACTAATATCCGAAATCTGCACGAGGTTATCGCCAGACTCAATTTGTGTAATCTTGATCGACTCTTTAATTCTATCTTTTTTGCAAAGTAGCACACATACTGTTGTAGTAGCGTCTGGAAAGATTTCTTTTTCGTTTGAAAAAATAATTATCTGTTTTAATAAATAGTTATCAAGAAGGCTTTTTTTTATTTCTTTGCCATAGCCTGTGTTGAAGAACTCAAATGGCATAATGAAAGCTAAGTTACCATTTTCTTTAAGTTCATTTAAGGCTTTAACAAGAAAGATTGACGAAATATTAGAATAACCAATGAGTTTTTTGCCGATTTGCTTCTCAATTATCGGTAAGACATCATGTCTATTCAGAAACTTTTGAAATCTCCCATAAGGTGGATTGCATATAATTGCATCATATTTGCTTGGTTCAGCCTTTAGATAGTCAGAATTATATAGATTTAGATTTGTTTGCTTATTAAGGTCATGCAAGTAAGAAAAAATATTTTTATCTATTTCATATCCTATAAATTGGCTCTGATTATTTGGTTTGAGTTTCATCATTTCATCATAAAAAACCCCAAGCCCAAATGCGGGATCTAAAACGGTTTCCGGTTCGTCTCGCAAAACCCATTGAGCCATAAAACGAGATACCAGTTGAGGTGTAAAAAATTGTCCGTAGTCTTTCCTATGGCTGATTGGCGTATTTTGTATATACTCAGATTCACGCATTAATAACATCTCTCATAAATATGTTGTTATCAAGATATCCTTGGCCTCCTGTAAATGTTACATAAAACAGAAGTCGTCCCCTATCTAATTCTTTCATAGCTGATTTATGCTCTGGCATATCAATTCGTCCTATAACTTCCTTGCAAATTTTTACATTTATCTTTATTGTTGTCTTCCCTTGGTTCTTTTCATCACGCTCAATTGAAAAATTGTTTCCTTCATTTTCGTCGTTGGAAACGAGTTCAAGGATGTCTTGGAACGAAATCACATAGGCTTTATCAAAAAAGACCTGTAAATAGAAATGTTTCACATTATATTTTTGTATCCACCTATTTACGAGGGCAATATCTTCCATTTTTGGAGTGATACTTAAATCATCTCTCTTATGAAGTGTTTTTATGCTTTCTTTTAACTCCCTTAAAAGCTTTTTCAAATCTCTGAGTTCTGAGGTTGAAGACCATGAAGGAAGCCTAAAGTTCAATTCTTTAAATGTCTCATCTGTCGCTTCTTCTATAAATTTATAAATCTCACTCTTTTGACGTTTTAGCAGTTCACCAAGAGGGCTATTTAATATTTGCTCTCGAATTGCTCCACACCTGTTTATCGCATCCTTCTGTCTCTCATTCATGAATGTTGTATATCTTTCAATAAGAAAGGAACTCGATCTTACTTCTAAAGCAACTACTGCTTTTTTCACATGGTCATCGTTATTTATATCAACATTTCTTTTGGGAAAATCCGATGATTTGAAAATCAAAATATCTGGCCTTTTTCCTATTGTATTTAGTTCCCTTTGGTATTCTGTATAAAAATCAGCAAAGCCTTCGTCCCCAGCAGATATTGAATCGGATCGTCCATATTGAACAGCAAAATAATCCGCCGAAAAATTGTTGATTGATTTATAAACAATCTGTTCAGCCCAATCCCCCTGTTCTTTGTTAGTAAGGAATTTAGAATGAGCCGTGGTTGGTGGACGGCCAGATATTTGTATTTCAGTATCAATATTAAATGGGCATTGCTTAATCAGGTTCAGAATATCGTCTTTGTACATTTTTGTTCTTTTTTTATGATACCCAACGGACTGGCTTAACCACAGTTGCTCCGCTTCTCGGTTAGCTCCTTTCGGTGCATTCTGTCGGTTGCGCCGAAGTGTTCTTGTGGCTGGCAAAAATCTTAGTATTTCCAACCATTAACATTAATTGCGGCCAGAACAACTGTTCATTATAACGAAATTTCGGGTCTAGGCAACCCCTAGAGGACAAAAAACCGAAACTTTCCCGATATTTTACGACAATAGCCAGAAACTTTCACCGATAACATACCAAATAGTCATCTTTATCGGCTCTCTTGTACATGGTGTGATAATTTCGACTAATCAGTTCGACCTTCTCTCTGTGTCCTCTGTGTCTGGAGTGGTTTTTTGTCTTGATCCCTAGTATTTTGACTCTTCTCGTTTCTGTGTGGAAGCATGAAACAGGAAATTAAGCCCTTTAACGCCCTATATAGTCCCATGATCTAGCTTTTTCAGGGCGCTGAGAGCATGGAGACGGACGATCGCCTCCCCATCGGCTGCTAAAGTCAGCAAAATGCTTTTATTATCCCGATCTAATGCTCCTAAAGCGATCGCTAGAGACTGTTTAACTCCCGTATCACCGAGGATCGCCGGACGGGAGTGATAAAAATTACCGAGAATTTCCCCTGCTTGTCGGCGTAATTTCTGGCAGGTTTGCCGGCCGAGAATAGCGATAATTTCCCGACAAATTAAGACATTTTCGCTATATAAAGCCTTTTCTAGATAATTTAAAGCTTCCCCATCCTCGATCCAGCCCAATGCTCGAACTACAGTTAATTTTAAACTATCGGGAGTTAAGGAAGATTGCAGGAGTGGATTTAAAGCTTTGGCTGAGGTTGCTGTGCCGATGCGACCGAGAGCGATCGCCGTTTCTTGACAGATATCGAGGTGGATATCGAATAACAGCGGTTGCAGATGGTTAACTAAATCTGCTTGGGGATAATTTGACCCTAGGTAACTACTAGCTTTAATTGCTTCCCGTCGCACATCGATAGCTGGGTCCTGTAAAGCATCGAGGATAATCGCAGTAATCTGGGGATGGTGAAAACTGCTTAAAGCTTCCATCGCCATGGCCCGAATGGCGCTAGATTCATCCTTAACTACGGTTAAAAGAGGTTCGACAATTTCTGGCCGGCGAATTTGTGATAAAGCTTGTACGGCTAAAAAACGCCTGTTCGAGTCGGACAGTAATTGTCCTAAACTAGAGATCGCAGAACTGCCGATATTGGCTAAAGCGGCCGCAGCCATTTGGCTGATTTCCTCCTCCTCCGATCTTTGCAATAATTGACTGAGAGCGAGAATACAGGCTCGATCATCAAATTGACTGAGAATTCTCGCCAGAAACCAGCGCATTTCCCCATCTTGTTCTTCGGATTCTAACAGGGCAATTAAAGGAGCGATCGCCGATTGACCGATTTTAGGAAATAGTTTCGCTATCTCCCATCGCTGTTGAAAATCGCATTTTTGTAAAGCTTTTAGGGCTAAATCGAGGATTTCATCGTTAATAATCGGTTCAATAGCATCTTTTTGGTTTAAAAGTCGCTGTATGCTGGCGTTTACTGTCTCCCAGTCTTTTTTATTCAACGCTATCTGAGCTTTTTCTAGCAGAGCTTGCATCGTGAGAAATGGCCTCGATTTTCTTGCTACCTATCCTAAGAATTTGACGCTCCCCGCTCTAAAGAGACGGGGATTCTTCGTTCATTG
Organism: Microcystis sp. M_QC_C_20170808_M3Col; assembly: GCF_007095505.1. Lineage (NCBI taxonomy): Bacteria > Bacillati > Cyanobacteriota > Cyanophyceae > Chroococcales > Microcystaceae > Microcystis > Microcystis sp. M_QC_C_20170808_M3Col. Next base: position 74 of record NZ_SFBY01000135.1, on the reverse strand, counting down.
AGTCTCCGTTAGCAAGCAGGATTTCTCCAACCAACCAAGAGGGAATCTCTCCCGAAGCGTTTAAAGTTTGCGTG
>NZ_SFBY01000134.1:0-6702 GCF_007095505.1 Microcystis sp. M_QC_C_20170808_M3Col | reverse complement strand
CTGAACGAAACCCCTTACTATCTGTTGTCAAGGTTCAGTTTTTAGCTTGGTTATCGCTTTCTCCATTGTAGCTTAAAGCCGTCCTAAAAGGACGGGGTTTTAACCCAAATTTTCGATAAGTAGGGTTTGCTGAAAAGGTTTTTCGGTGGGGGTAGGGTGTGGGGTGTAGGGTGTGGGGTGTGGGGTTTTACCCATTTTCAGGGGGTCAATTACCTAATTTTCAGGGAAAAAGTGCCTAAATTTCCCCCCCGAACACTCCTAGCTAAGGCACTTTTTGATTTCAAAAAAGCCTAAAAATATTATCCAACAAGGTTTTTAGATTTATTCAGCAAACCCTACTTAGTTTGAAAGATATTTTGTACCATTTTTTTATCTAAACCTGCGGCAACTTTATCTAATTCTGCTATTTCTCCTGTGTCTAAACTCCATCCTAAAGCGCCTAAATTATCCTCAGCTTGCCGAACATTTTTAGCTCCGGGGATAGGAATTGTTCCCTTACAGATACACCAATTTAAAGCAACTTGGCTAATAGTTTTATTTTTAGCTTGGGCGATAACTTCTAGGCAACTTATCAGAGGCGAAATAGCGGGAATTAATTGACCAAAAAGGAAGCGACGTAATCCTGGGGGTAAGTTTTTATTATCTCGATATTTCCCCGTTAATAACCCCAAAGCTAAGGGACTATAGGCAATAATTTTAATGCCCAATTGATCACATAGTTCCTTTAATCCTAAGTCAGTGAGAGGATAGGTAGAAAGGAGAGAATACTGTACCTGTAAACTGGTAATAGGAATGCCGCGACTGGCAAACTTTTGATAGGCAGACTTCAATCTTTTCGGTCCAAAATTGGATAAACCGACTCCTTTAACTAACCCCTTTTCCAGACAATCCCCCAATCCGTCTAATAATCCTCCCTCCTGCCATGGCGCATAATTGCCCGTTGACCAGTGCATTTGCACTAAATCCACTGGGCGGCCTAATCTGGTTGCCGAAGCTTGACAAGCTTTCACCATGGCATTACGGGTTAAACGCCAAGGATAAGGGGCGAGTTTGGTGGCAATACGGATATTATCAGCGTTATAACCGCTATATTCCCCTGTAAAGCGTCCTAATAGCTTCTCACTCTGTCCGTTGAGTTTGCCTGTCCCGTAGGAGTCTCCCGTATCAAATAGAGTGACACCCCGCTCGACGCAGAGATTAAAAACCGCTTGTAACTGGCTATCCATACTCTCATCGTAACCCCAGAGAAGACGATTTCCCCAGGCCCAAGTACCGCAGCCCATGGGGGGAAGGGATAGAGTTTGATGTGTGACTGTCAAGGGATTCATGGGTCAGTTTCTCTGGGTTTTTTCTCAAGCTTTCAGAGAGATATTTTACTACTAAATCGACTTGGGTTTTTGTTTAACAAATAATCCCCGCAACCAATAGTAAAAACTATCGATATAAGTAAAGATTACCGGCACAACCACCAAAGTTAATAGGGTGGAAGTGGTAAAACCACCAATAACGGCAATCGCCATCGGTGCGCGAATTTCCCCATCTGCACCCAAAGCTAAAGCAATCGGTAACATCCCGGCAATTGTGGAAACCGAGGTCATAATAATTGGTCGTAAACGAGAGACTCCCGAATCAATCATCGCCTTAAATTGCGGTTTCCCTGCCTCAATGCCACTCAGGGCAAAATCTACTAACAAAATCGCATTTTTAGTGACTAATCCCATCAGTAAAACTATGCCAATTAAAGCGTATAAACCTAACTCTTTTTGGGTAATTAAAAGAGCAATTAAAGTGCCACCAATCGATAAAGGAAGGGAAGTTAAAATCGCTAGGGGATAGAGAAAATTGTTATACAACAAGACCAGAATCCCATAGATAGAAATAATTGCTAAACTTAACGCTCCCAAAAAACGAGCAAAGATATCGCGCATAATACGAGCATCACCAAAGGGTTCTTCTGTCACCTCTGGGGGTAAGTTTTTCATGATTGGTAAAGCGCGAATTTGTGTCACCGCACTTCCCAAAGAAACTCCCTCTAAATTAGCTCCAATATTAACCTGACGTTGACGGTTAAAGCGTTGAATTTCCGCAGGTCCACTACCTAAGCTAATTGTCGCCACCGAGTTAAGCGGTACTAACGTCCCATTACTGCTAGGAACGCGCAAATTTTGCAGAGTTTCTATCTCACTGCGTCCATCATTGGCAATTTTCACCCGGATGGGAATTTGTCGGTCAGCAAGGTTAAATTTAGCTAAATTAAACTCATTATCCCCGATTAAAGCCAAAGATGCAGTACGGGCGATCGCTCTGACCGAGACTCCCTGATCGGCGGCCCGGACGGGATCTGGTTGAATAATGATCTCCGGTTTAACTAAACTTACCCCGGAACTTACCTCGACAAAACCGGGTAATGCCCGCATTTCTCGCTCTAATTTTTGGGCAGTTTGGGTTAAAATATCGCCATTTTCACTTTTCAGGACTATAGCCACATCTTTATTGCTTCCCGCTCCCCCCTGCGCTCGAAAAGTCACTCTAGCACCTGGTATCTTCTGGAAATCCCGGCGGGTTTGTTCCTCAAATTGCCGTTGAGTTAGCGATCGCTGTTCCTTAGGAACTAAATTAACATATATTAACCCGGTATTTACCCGTCCCGAATCTCCCGGAATAGCCAAAACATTAGCGACGGCGGGATTTTTTTGCAGTAAACTATTCACCTGATTAGCCACGGCAACAGTATCATTCAAAGTTGCACCGGGAGGCAATTCTAGACTGATCGTACTTAATCCGGTATCCCCAGAACTAAATAACCCTTTTGGAATCAAGGGAACTAACTGTAAACTACCGATAAAAAAGGCCAAAGCCGCCAATAAAGTCAGGATTCGATGACGTAAAGCCCAAGTTAACAAACTTTTGTAGGGACGAAAACGCGGGCGCGAGGAGGGATTATTATCACCGGTTTTCAGCTTTTTCGGCTGTAGAATATAGGCACTTAACATCGGGGTGACGGTGACAGCGATCAAACTGGAAAATAGGGTAGAAACCGCCACAGTAACGCCGAAAGGTTGAAAGAATTGGCCCGGCACACCGCCCATAAAAGCAACAGGCAGGAATACCGCTATAATTGCCGCCGCACTGGCTAAAACGGCTAATCCAATCTCTTTTGAGGCATCAAAGGCCGCTTGCAAGGGTTTTTTACCCATAGCTAAATGTTGATCGATGTCCTCCACCATACACACCGCATCATCGACCAGATTACCCAAAGCTAAAGCTAAGGCCAGTAGGGTCATGCCGTTAAGGGTATAATTTAGGGCCTGCATCACCCAAAAAGTCGGGAAAATCGACAAAGGCAGGGCCAAACCCGTGATAATCGTGGCGCGCCAATTGCCTAAAAATAGACCCACCGTGATCACCGTCATAATACAACCGATGATCAGATCGCTAAGAAGGCTTTCGTAACTAGCACGAATTGAGTCAGCACGGGTAAAAATTAATTGAAATTTAAGATCTTCGGGCAGTTTTTTCTTTAAATTCTCGATTTCTTGACGCACTGCTGTTTCTACCGTGACCAAAGTGCTGCCGGTCCCCCGTAAAATCGAAAAACCCACCACTGGCTGCCCATCTAAGAGGGCCATTTGTCGAGGATCACTGGAACTATCGCTAACTGTCCCTAAATTGCTTAAGGGGACGGTATCACCGTTAGGTAAAGAGATTTGATAATTTCTTAAATCTTCGATAGTTTCAGCGCTGCCGAGGGTGCGGACAGTTTGTTCACTGCCACCGATTTCCGATCGCCCTCCGGGTAAATTAATATTAAAACTACGAATTTGGTCATTAACCGCCGTGGCCGTGATACCGTAGGCGATCAGACGACCAGGATCTAAATCTACACGCACTTCTCGATCGACTCCCCCAATCCGATTGACTCGCGCTACTCCCGGCACTCCTGTTAAAGCGCGGCCAATTTGACGATCGACTAGATCACTTAATTCGGCGATCGATCTTTTCGGGGAGGAGATGGTATAGTTCATCACTGCACCCCCGGCAAATTCTAAACGTTGGACAATTGGATCATTAGCATCTTGGGGTAAATCCTGTCGAATTTGCGCTATGGCATTCCGCACATCATTGGTAGCGCGATCGCTGTTAGTGCCAAGGATAAAGTTAACGGTGGTGCTGCTGCTGCCTTCGTTGACGGTAGAAGTAATTTGATCGATATTACCCAAAGCAGCCACCGCATCCTCGACTTTTTTGGTGACTTGAGTTTCCAATTCCTCTGGACCGGCGCCGGCTTGATTAACGGTGATAATCACGGCCGGAATGTCAATATTAGGAGAGCGATCGATCCCTAATCCTAGAAAGGCAATATATCCCATTAAGGCCATAACCAGGGAGATCAGGATCGTCGGAATGGGATTTTTGATAGACCAATTAGAAATATTAAAAGCCATAATTTCAGTTATCAGTTATCAGTTATCAGTTATCAGTTATCAGTTATAGCAAAGACCAAGGTGCTTAGGACAATCCATCGCTGAAACCCTGTTCAGATAAGAGTTTGAAAATTGAAAGCGTCCTAAATAACCCATTATTTGCTATATCAGTTATCAGTTATCAGTTATCAGATGTGAGTTTTTAAGTGTGCAGTATTAAATAGCAGTTTCCTACTGTCTTTTTACTGATTACTGATTACTGATTACTGATTACTGATTACTGTAATTTTGTCGCCATCACCGAGATAGGCTGCCCCTTTGGCCACAATGCGATCGCCCGCTTGTAAACCGGTGAGAATTTCCACGCGATTATTCGGCATAATTTGACCTAATTGCACAGTTTTGGCGGTGACGGTGTTATCAGGTCCCACTAAATAAACTAGAGCTTGATTATCTTTTTGGGGTAAAACCGCGGTCATGGGGACGGTTAAACTATTGCTAGTATTCGTTACGATCGCACCTCGTAAAAACATCCCCGGTTTTAATCCTGTATTGTCGGTTAAATCGACTTCCACTGTTGCTTGACGGGATGCCTCATCGACGATGGGATTAATTTCGCGCACCTGTCCCGATAGTTTCAGACTGGTATTAGCATCGGAAGTGATAGTAACGGGCGCTCCGACGCGGATTAAGGGCAATTGATTCTCAGGAACCCGTAATCTTAGCTCTAAACGCCCATTTTCGATGATTTTAAAGAGAGCATTTTGACCGTTGGTGGTGTCCCCGATGCGGCCATTTCTTTCGGCAATTTTGCCACTGACCGGGGAAATCAGGCGCGTCTCGTTTAATTGGGCTTTAACTATGGCTAAACGGCTTTGAGCTTCCGCTAATTGGGCTGTAGCTTGGGCGATCACTTCGGGACGATTACCCGCTTGCAATTGTGCCAGTTGCTGCTCTGCTTCTCCTAAACGGGATTGGGTCTGTTGTACGATCGCCGCTTGGTTTCTTTCTTCGTTGAGGACTTCATCGAGACGATCCCTTGCGATCGCTCCTTCCGCTTCTAAACTTTGGTTTCTCTGGACGCGTTTTTTAGCCAAATCCCAATCCGATTGAGCTTGACTAATTTCGGCTTTTATGCGTTGAATAGTTTGTTTAGCTCCAGCGATCTCCTCTTTACGGCTACCCGCTTGCAATTCTGCCAAACGCGCCCGGGATTGGGCGACATTTGCCTGTGCTTGGGTTAATTGCGCTTGCAGGACGGTATCATCGAGACGAGCCAAAATTTGACCTTGGCTGACCCTATCCCCTTCATCCACAAAGATTTCTTTGATTTGTAGTCCTGTCGCTTGGGAAAGAATCGGGATTAATTCATAGGCTGCCACGCTTCCAGTCGCTTTCAAGGTGCGGGCCACGGGAGTAAATTCTACCCTAGTGGTGGTTACTGTTTGTGCTGGTGCTTCATTTTTTGCCGCTACGGGCTGAGTATTGGGGTTTTGGGCTGTTTGGGGTCGATTAGCGAAACGAGTCGCCCCTAGGGTCAATAAAACCCCCAATCCCACACCGATAAATAAACCCCGTCCTCCCGATAGCCAAGAGTTGGTTTTTGTCGGTTTTGGCGAGTATTCGGGTTCCTCTGGCTCAATTTCGGGATTAAATGCGATTTCTTCGGGAACTAGCGAATTATCGGCTGAATGCTGGTTATTTTCTAGGGTATCTGGCCGCACGGTCTGCCCTCTCGGTAGATTCTGGATAAAATGTTAAGTTTTGTATCCATTTATAATCTAACGGAAAAAGGTCACGGGTGGGGAAAGTGAGAAAGTGGACTTGCTCTAAAAATCCAAAATTGTCGTGTTTGGTGAGGATTCAGTCAGGGTGAGAGCATCCCAAACGCTATTGAAAATTGGCCAATTTTGTGAGCCACTTGCTGTGTGGGCATTTCAAGTGATACCAGTCAATCATAATAGTGACGAACAAAGACCCATTTGGTCGATTTTTGCTTAACAATTGAGATTGAGATGGCAAATTCTCCTCAAATATGCCTGAATCGTGGGTAACCAGATCACATAAAGTTTATTTTGTCAAGGATTGTTAAGATGCGCTTACCCTGCACTTTTCCCCTAGTTCCCAAAACTAAACTCTAGGAATTTTTAGCCACTGCTAAAGAGGATGAAGTTAAAGCAGAAAAGAATTTAAGAGAATGGGTTGTTAGTCAACTAGCTAAAAATAATTAACTAGGGTTTGCTGAAAAAGTTTGTTGGTGGGGTTAGGAGACAGGAGA
>NZ_SFBY01000133.1:0-7003 GCF_007095505.1 Microcystis sp. M_QC_C_20170808_M3Col | reverse complement strand
CAAAAAATATAGAAGAGCTAATGCAAATTAGCCGCTATCGGTTGAAGGATTACATCAAGGGACAAAGAGCTATATCGCTTGCCCTATCTACCTTCTAGCTCGCTTGTCCCCCTCTCAGGGTTTTTTCTTCTTGAAGTGGGGTTCCGTGCCAATATGGGGACGCTGGGGATGTTCCTCGCCATGGTTGTAACTTTTGGCTTCCGTTTGCTTGTTTGCTTGTTCGTTTTCTTGGGCATTAGCAACTCTCCCTCCATGGCGAGGTCAATCTTTATTGTAATACTAAATCCGTTGAGTATAGGCTACATATCAGGAGAGGCACTCATGCGAGAGGCAAGAGGCAAAACGGAGAATAAATAATAAGCTTTTAATAACCAAATTTAGTGTAACCCTTGAACAACCCCAAGAGAGCCGAAAAAAGCGAACTTCTCTAGGGAGAAATTCGCCTTAATTTCCAGAAATTCTGAATTTATTAATTAGGCACGAGCTTCGAGACGACCGTAGAAAATGCCGCGAATTTTCACTTCTTCAGCATCTTTTGCCCCTAAATCGGTGTCGGAAGGCTGCTCACTTTCAAAAACACCAGCAAACTCCCCGGTAGAAGCGTCAACTTTAGTTACCTGTAAAGACATAGTACCTTTACCCAGTTCCGTCGCTTTGACGTTAGCACGCTGGAAATCTTGACTATCAGCACTAGCGGGTAAAGCGACAGCGTTATCATAACCCGTCACCACACCCCGACCTTTGGGATCTAAGAAACCAGCACCACGATAGGAGGGAACTTTAAAGTCGCCTTCAAAATCGGTGGAACTGTTAATCGAGTTAAAGCCGGCTTCGGTTTTGCCGGTGAAACCTTTGATGGTAAAGAACAAGGGAACTCTTTCACCTCCGGGTAATTGTACGGTAACGGGTTGGAAATCGATACCGTCTTCTTCCTTGAGGGTTAAAACACCGTCTTCGCCTACGGTTAAACTCGCTGTCATCTGTTCTAAACTGGTGGTATCTCTGGTTAAGAGTTTACCCGGTATAAAGGTGGCTGCTTCCCGCTTATTAACGGGTTCACCCTTGACAAAATATTCTTGGGGTTCCAAGCATAAATCTGTCACCACATAACTTTCGCCGCGTTCTAAGGGGAGAGTACCCCGGGTGAACTCGGAAATCTGCGGACATTTGTTAGCTAATCCCGTGTTTAAAATTTCATCATAGGTTAGCTCGTTTCTATTCAGGACGGCACTAGGCGCGTCGCTACAAGCTGTCAACACCCCTAAGCACAAGGCTAAAAAGGCAACTAACAAGGCACGAAATCTCATCTATGTCAACCTCTCTTTGTCAATCTTTACAATTACTACCCTTGATCCATAGCCTGATGAATTATCGAATCGGTTGCGCCAATTCACCGAAACTCAGTTTATCAAAGATCAGTGACCATTGAGAAGATGGGAGACAGGGGGCACTCATGCACTCATGCAAGAGGCAGCTTTGTTCTCCCCACACCCCACACCCTACACCCTCTTTCAAGTCAGGAGGCTCTAAGTAACTGATAGCTGATGACTGATATGATTGGTGTGACTGTTTTCAAATAGGAACATGAATAGTCCATTGCCGGGAGATAACAGCCAATTAGATAGCCAACTACATTCCCTTGTAACGACGGTGACAGCGATCGCCCAAGAACAGCAGGGAGATTGTAACGGTTTGTTAATGTTGCTGCGAACTTTAGAAAATTTACATCGGCAAATTCGCGAGCAGATGTTCGAGCCATCTTTACCCAATACCCGTAAGGACTTATACGGATTACTCCGGGATATCGAGGAAACCGGGGGATGGCCCTATATAGAACGGATGAAGTTACAAATGTTAATGGAAAAATTATTAGCCAGTGAAGTCGGCGCGCTCGATTCGGCGGCAAAAACCGATGATCGGGAAAAATGAGTTTCCAGAGGTTACGGAGCGGGTTACAGTATTGGGAAAATGGATATTTTAGGGGTAGTTCGTAAATCATGACCACCGTGAACCCGATTAAATTTGGAACCGATGGCTGGCGCGGGATTATCGCCGCCGATTTTACTTTCGATCGAGTCGCTCTGCTCGCTCCCTTGGCGGCTCAGGTTTTAGCGGATAATTATGGTCAGATCACAGGTTCGCGGACGATTATCGTCGGCTATGATCGGCGGTTTATGGCGGAGGATTTTGCTCAAACTGCGGCGGAATCACTTCAAAAAGCCGGTTTTGATGTGCTTCTCTCCCAATCCTACGCTCCGACTCCCGCTTTTAGTTGGGCAGCTCGATCAGAAAATGCTCTCGGTGCGATCGTGTTAACCGCCAGTCATAACCCAGCCAAATATCTCGGTTTGAAGGTTAAAGGTTATTTTGGTGGTTCTGTCTCGCCAGAAATTACCCAACAAATTGAAGCTTTATTGTCTAATCCGCCGCAATTTAACGCAGCTGCCGGTAAATTAAGCACTTTTGAGCCATGGTCAAGTTATTGTCAGGGTTTACGCCAAAAAGTTAACATTGCTGCTATTGCCAACGCGATCAAATCGGGACAACTAAAAGTTTATTCCGATGTCATGCACGGTGCGGCGGCTACTGGTTTAGAGCGTCTTTTGGGGGTGGGGATCACGGAATTACGCGGCAATCGCGATCCTTTGTTCGGTGGCGGCTCTCCAGAACCTTTACCGAGAAATTTGAGGGAAATCATCGATAAACTGGCTCACAGCGCAAATTTAGCCCCTTTGCGAGTAGGTTTGGTCTTCGATGGGGATAGCGATCGAGTAGCGGCGATCGATGGTCGGGGGAATTTTTTAAGCACCCAAAATCTCATCCCGATTTTAATCGAGCATTTAGCCGGCAAAAAGGGAATGAGAGGGGAAATTGTGAAAACGGTGAGCGGTTCCGATTTAATCCCCAAATTAGCCAGTTTATACGGTTTATCGGTCTTTGAAACCCCGATCGGTTATAAGTATATCGCCGATCGAATGTTGACCACTCCTGTGTTAATTGGTGGGGAAGAGTCGGGAGGTGTCGGTTATGGTACTCACATTCCCGAACGGGATGCTTTATTATCAGCTTTATACGTTTTGGAAGCGGTGGTAGAATCGGGCCAAGATTTAAGCGATCTTTACGCGCAATTACAGGATAAAACCTGGTTTCATTCTGAGTATGATCGCATTGATTTACCCTTAGCTAATATGGAAGCTCGCGATCAGTTAATTACTGCTTTGGATAAGGAACCCTTAAGGGAAATTGCCGGTAAACAAGTGACTGATTGTAATACTATGGACGGTTATAAATTCCGTTTAGAAGATGGCAGTTGGTTGTTAATTCGCTTTAGTGGCACAGAACCAGTTTTGCGTCTCTACTGTGAATCCTCAACCCTCGATCGAGTTGATGAAATTCTCGCATGGGCAAAATCTTGGGCTACCTATATCTAGGGCTTGCTGAATAATGGTAAAACCCTTTTAAAATAAGGCTTTTGACCTGTTATAATCCGATGTTCATGCTGCGAAAATAGGATTAAGACCTTCAAAAACCTTGCATTATCCTTCTTTGTAGTACAACACTGGTACAAAAAAGAGGGCAACAAAGCCTGAAACGACCGGCTACTGACTTGAAAGAGGGTGTAGGGTGTAGGGTGTGGGGTGTGGGGTGTGGGGTGTGGGGAAGGAAACCTCTTTCATCTCTGGTGGTGAAAATTTTTTCATCGGGACCGACTCCTAACCCCACCAACAAACTTTTTGCCGCAAACCCTATCTCATAGAAAAAGGGGATGAACTAGGAAATTTTCAGCCCGCGAATCGCATAATCTAATAATTCCATCGGATGAATAACGGGTGTATCTTTTCCCTGTAATTGTAGATGTTTTTTAATTTGTAGGGAACAACCCGGATTAGGAGAAGCAATCACCGCAGCCCCAGTATTTAATAAATTGCGTACTTTCTGCTGACCTAATTCATCGGCAGTATCTGGCTGTAGCATATTATAAACTCCGGCACTGCCACAACACAAGGCCGCATCGATAGGTTCTTTTAAGTTAATATTGGGGATTTTTTGCAATAATTGCCGTGGTTGCACGGAGATTTTTTGTCCGTGTAAAAGATGACAGGCATCTTGATAAACTAGGGTTAATTCTGTCTCGGTAATCGGGGATAAATCAGCAGTTAACCCCACTGATGCCAAAAATTCTTGGGCATCGCGTACTTTAGCCACAAACTCCTTAGCCTTATCTTTATATTCAGGATCGTCGGCTAAAATATGATGATATTCTTTGAGAGTATGACCACATCCTGCCGCATTGATAATAATATAATCAACCTCGGTTGCTGCGAAACTATCGATCATTTGTCTGGCTAAACTTTGCGCTTGTTTTTCCTGTCCTTGGTGTGCGGGTAAAGCGGCACAACAACCCTGGGTTTTTGGGATAACCACTTCACAACCATTGGCAGTTAAAACCCGCACTGTCGCTTCATTTACCGGCGAGAAAAAGAGGCGCTGCACACAACCTAAAACTACTCCCACCCGATAGCGTTTTTCAGTTTGGGAGGGAATAACATCGGCATAGTTTTTAAACAGAGAGTCTAGGGTAATTTTTGGTAAAATTGATTCCATCGCTGCTAGACGAGGAAAGAACATTTTTAATAGTCCCGATTTTCTAACAATAGTTTGTAATCCCAGGGTTTGATATAACCAGAGGAAAGGTAAAAATAATTTGAGACGGACGGGATAGGGAAAGAGATTAAAAATGAGAAAACGAATAATTTTATCCTTAAAACTGCGGGGTTGATTGCGTTCCACTTGCGGACGAACTGCGGCGATTAATTGATCATATTGTACTCCCGATGGACAGGTACTAACACAGGCTAAACAACCTAAACAAGTATCAAAATGTTGGCTAGTGGTTTCGTCTAAAACTGCTTCCCCTTTGTTGATAGCATTCATCAGATAAATTCTGCCCCGGGGGGAGTCCATTTCTTTGCCAATCACTCGATAACTGGGACAGGTAGATAGACAAAAACCACAGTGAACACAACTATCGATTAATTCTTGAGCGGGGGGATTCTTGGGGTCAAATCCTTGATTTTTTTGGTCGATTAATTCCTGAAAGTTAAGGGAATGCTCGGAGGTTTGCATGATTTTTCATTAGATTTTGTTAAGAAAGCGTTCAGGACTAAAAATACCGTGAGGATCGAATTTAGTTTTTAGGGTTTTCATCATGGCAATCGCGTTACCTGTATAACCCCAAGGTTCAATTTTTTCCTTCAGCGATGGAGGCGCGGTTAACACCGTTAAATAACCCTGATTGGCACTGCATAAAGAGCGAATTTTGTCAAGATTTTCCTCCGATTTTAAGATAACTTTACCCACCCCACTACTAATATTAATTGATGCTAGTCCGTTAATTTGGTCGATAACTAGAGCTAAATTGCTAGGTAATAATCCTATTTTGCCGAAAAAATTGCCCTCTTGGTCATAATTATCGATTGTTTTTCGGTATCTTTGCCATAGAGAAACTTCTTCCTCATCCCGATAAGAATTAGTCTGACAATCTAACTGTTGCCCTAAATAACTCACCTGTTGCGATTGTTCGCTAATACTTTCGGGAATGCTTTGAAAACGCAGCAGTAAAGCGACTTTTTCCCCTAATCCTAATGCTTGCGTCATCCCTAGGTTTAAACATTCAGCCACGGTGGGAGTTAAAGACGATTGCCGAATAAATTGACTTAATTTACTAATATTTTCGCTATTTCCTCTAATTATCAGGGTTTCTGAGTTAGCAGTTTCGGGATACAGTCGCAGGGTAATCTGATCGATAATCCCTAAAGTGCCGTAGGAACCCGTAAATAGCTTCATCATGTCGTATCCCGCCACATTTTTCACCACACGCCCTCCAGCTTTAGCAATCTCGCCATCGTGACGGATAAAGGAGAATCCTAGGATCAAATCCCGGACACCACCGTATCTTTGCCGCCATGTTCCCGCGTCGGCCGTGGCCATAATACCGCCAATCGTGGCATTATCGGCGTAACTGGGATCAAGAGGAAGAAATTGAGAGCTAGGAGCTAAAAAAGCCTGTAAATCCGCTATTTTAAGCCCAGCTTGCACGGTTATAGTTAAATCTCCCCTAGCATGGTCAATAATCTGGTTGAGATTTTGGGTACTAACTAAAATATCGGGCGACTCGACTAACCCACCCCAATCTAATTTACTGCCTTGACCGTAGGCCAGTAAAGACAGACGATTTTCGTTGGCAAAACGCACCAGAGAGGCTAAAGCAGCCGTATTAGCGGGATAAACTATAATTTCAGGACTTTTGCCCCTAATTGCCCTCGATAATCTTTCTTGTTCCTCTTTTGGCACTTGTGGCCAGGTAATAACCGGCGTGTCGGGGGGTAAAATAGAAGTTATCTGGGCAGCGATCGCAGTCATATTTGACAAAAGAATTGAGGAGTGAGGAGTCAGGACTTACCGGGGGATAATCCCGAAGAATGGGGGTAATGCTAGGACTAATCAGTAATTTTCAGCCTCTATTAATTAGATTACCTTAGTTTGGCTCTCCATCTCCGATGTGGGGCAATTCCAGCCATACTGAGGCAGCTAAAAAGCTCTCTTGCATAAATCAAAAAATTTTCGGCAAATGTCGGGAAAAAGCGAAAGGTTAAAGGGAAAATTATCCTTTTGCCTCTTGCCTCTTGCCTTTTGCCTCATCTCAACAAGCAATTTAAATGAGCGGGCAGCCCAATAACTGACTGTTAAATTAGCCATACACTCATGTAATAATAGTGGATTACCTCGATCAGTAAGCCAAGAAGTTATTGACATCCTCACCGCCGTAAACGGACGGTGATTCCTAAACCTCACGATTTAAGTTTCTGTTTCTTCCCATCGCTGGGGTTTCGCACCTGCCTTAACAGATTTACTCTGTTCTGGTCTTATGGTCGCTCTACAGACTGACACCGCAAGTCCTGCGGCCAAAATGTTTTTACTGGCGTTAATATCTCGGTCATGG
>NZ_SFBY01000132.1:0-5202 GCF_007095505.1 Microcystis sp. M_QC_C_20170808_M3Col | reverse complement strand
TCAATTCCGATGGCTTTATCGGTTGGGGGTAAGGGTTTAATTGTTGGGTCATCAAATCTAATTGAGATATGCCAGCGTCCAGAAGGATGTAATCTGACTGTTACTGTGCTTGGTTCACAGCTTTCTGCGATTTGTCTTGACCATCGAATTGCTAAAGGTTCTGTGCATTTAGCTAAATAGATTTGTTTGTCTTTAAATTTAAAAGCAGATTTGGTAAATTCGGCACTTCCTCCTTGATGTTTTTTCCTAAAGTTAGGATACTTAGTACGACCAGCAAAGACGTTAGTGAAAGCTGTTTGTAGGTGTCTTAACCCTTGTTGTAAAGGTACACAACTAACTTCGTTTAAAAAGTCTAATTCTTCTTGCTTTTTCCACTCGGTTAGCATTGAAGACGTTTCAGTATATCCTACTCTTTCTTGTCTTTCATACCAAGCTTGTGTTCTGAGATGGAGAGCTTTATTGTAAACTAATCTTACACAGCCCAAAGTGCGCCGCAATAGCGACTCTTGTTCGCGTGTGGGGTAAAATCGGTAAGAATAGGCTTTCTCCATATTTCACATTCTGGCATATATTTTGTAAATGTGCTAATATTTAACAGTAAAGCCGTCGTAGAACGACGGGGTTTCAGACCCAAAATTTTCGATGAAAGGCTATGGGTATCAGCATCCTGAGAATCTGGGCGATCGCAGCTAATGGTTTTCGCGAGGTTATTCGCGATCGAATTCTTTACTTTATCGGGTTTTTTGCCTTGTTGATGGCCTTCGCTTTGCGTTTATTACCGGAAATTGCGGTGGGAACCCATCAGAAAATCTTTCTTGACTTGGGATTAGCCGCTATCGGGTTATTAGGGGTAATGGTTGCGGTTTTTGTGGGTACAGGGCTAATTAATAAGGAAATTGACAAGAGAACTATTTTAGTTTTGATTCCCAAACCCCTGAGTCGGGCCGAATTTATCCTCGGTAAACACTTGGGTTTGTCCGGGGTTTTAGCGGTGATGTTGGGGGTAATGTTGGTGATTTACTTGCTGATGTTGCTGGGGATGAAAGTATCTTTTCAACCTTTACCCCTGATTGTCTCGGTTTTCTATCTCGGTTTGGAATTAATTCTCATCGCGGCCGTGGCGATCGCTTTTGGGGTATTTACCAGTTCGATTATAGCCACGTTAATGACTTTTGGGGTCTATCTAATGGGTCACATCAGCAAAGATCTGATCCAATTGGGTATAATCAGCAAAAATCCCAATATCCTCGCTATCACCAAAAATATTTATCTAATTCTCCCAGATTTAGAGAGATTGAATTTTAGAAACGAGGCCGTTTATGGTTTGCTGCCTAGTGCTGATGTCTTAATCGGTAATGCCCTCTACAGTCTCGTTTATACTGGTCTATTATTGGGCATCTCCATCCTCATCTTTTCACGACGACAATTTTAAATAGCGTTGCTGAATCAAGGGATGAATGGCAACTGTGCAGGTTCCCGTGCCAAAGTTAGTTTGGGTCTAGGTTTTAAAAATCCCAGCAAAGAGGATTCAGATCTCAAATCAGCAACGCCTAAAATTGTCCTGGCAGAAAAACCGCTCATCGCTGGTAGGAATGGTCAATATCGATTAGTTTATAGACATTATTAGCCATGAAATTAAAGGCACAACTGCATATTTTAAGTCGAGACGCGGTCAATTACGGACTGGCAACCGTAGTCATGGAAGAAGCGGTTAATCCCGTCCTCGCGGCCGTGGCCAGACAGTTAAAACATTTACAATACTATGTGGTTCAGAATAGCCAGGGTGATTGGTTACTAACCACCTTAGCCCATCGGCAGCAGCCGCAACAGGAGAAAAGGGTAATCTATGCCTTTGCTACGGAAAAAATGGCCCTATCTGCTCAAAATACCCCCAATTCACCCCTATCAACGCTCCTGATTCCCGTAACCCATCTTTTATTCCAATTATTTGCCCTAGAAAAAGTAGATAGTATTATTTTTCTGGAAAATGCACACACCGCTCAAACGGGAAAAGAAATCACCCGCACTGAATTAAGGGCCAATATTGAAAAACAACTGCAAAAACTAGCGACAATTCCTGCCAATCTTGCTTAACTTGGTTATCATTAATCGAGGTCAATTAGATGTCACCAGAGACTGTTTGGGCTGCCAACTTGAGTCTAGTGTAACCAGAGAGATTTTTGAGAAAGGAAGGTGTCGCTAGTGTGGGCCACACTTCACCCCATCAGATATAGTAGAAGTACAGTATATACATTCTCAACAATACGGTGGTCAGGATGAATACAAAAACCCCCAATTACTAGACCGCCAGTGTCAGGATGATAAAACGGCTCTCCAGTGTCAAGCTGTATCCCTAACAATGGAGCCGTAAAACTAGGAGCCGTGTGAGGTGAAAGTCTCACCTACGTTTCTCAAGGGGAGGAGATGGAGTTGACTCTATTCTCAGCCCCTAATGGATAGATTGGACTCTATCAGTATCCGCCGCTACTAATACCTTAAATCTTAGCCAGAATGCCAGATTTACACTTGCTTAATTCTCATCCACAGGCCCTAGAAACTGCCTTCATCCCCACTGCCGACCGGTCTTTTTCCTACCCTCTATCCCTCGACCTCGCTACAATTAATCAACGTTTTGACTCCGCTAACGCCGCGGAAATCGTCGCTTGGGCGGAAGCCACCTTTGGGGAAGGTTTGGTGATGAGTACCAGTTTCGGCATTCAGGCGGCGGTAATGTTGCACCTCGTCACCGCAATTATCCCCGATATTCCCGTCATTTGGATCGATACTGGCTATCTTCCCCCGGAAACCTATCAATTTGCCGAAGAATTAAGCCAACGCCTCCATTTAAACCTGAAAGTTTATCAATCTCCCCTCAGTCCCGCCCGCATGGAAGCAATCCACGGTAAATTGTGGTCAAATAACGATCTGGACTCCCTCAATCTCTACGACAAAATCCGCAAAGTGGAACCGATGCAACAGGCCCTGAAGGAATTAAAGGCCGCCGCTTGGTTAGCGGGTTTGCGTCGCGACCAAACCGACCACCGCAAAACTCTCCAATGGGTCAATCAACAGGGCGAACGTTACAAAATATTACCGATCCTTGACTGGAATGCCAAAACCATCTACGAGTATCTGACTAAATACGATCTTCCCTACCATCCCTATTTTGATCTGGGTTATGTCTCCGTCGGCGATTGGCACTCCAGTCGGCCTTTAACCGCCGATGATAGCAACGAACGAGACACCCGTTTCAAGGGTTTAAAACAAGAATGCGGTCTTCATTTGCCCTTAACCCCCGGAGAAGCACAAAGTCTCGACGCAAGCTCCCTATAACTGCCAGGGTGGGAAAATTGCCGGTGCGATCGGTTCCTAGACGTTAGACAATGGTTAATGATTATTAATCCCCCATTAACCATGGCTATTTTAGAAAATTTTCTCGAAGTCGGCTCTCTCAAGTGGTTTTATCGACAGGTTAACCCCGCTCAACAACCAGATACAACCCCCGTGATCCTACTTCATGGTTTACCCGCCCATAGCTATATTTGGCGGGAATTATTAACCAGTTTAGAAGAATATAACATTAATGCTATTGCCCCCGATTGGATCGGTTCCGGTTTATCCGCTAAACCCGATGCCAGAGAATTCGCCTACACACCTAGCGCTTTTTGTCAAGCTTTGGCCGATTTTATTCAAGCTCTCCAATTGCCGAAAATCTCCCTCATTGTCCAGGGTTTTTTAGCCTCCGTCGGCCTACAATACGCCCTAGAAAATCCCGATAAAATTGAGCGCTTGGTCGTCTTAAATACTCCCCTCTCCAGGGATGTCAAATTACCCTGGATAATGAAACAATGGGGCCTACCTTTCCTCGGAGATATGGCGACTCAAGATCCCTTATTAGTCGATCGTACTTTAGAAACTGGTAGCGGTTTTGTGATTAGTGATGCAGATCTGGCTATTTTCCGTCAACCTTATCTAAAAACTTCGGCAGTCGGTCGCGCTTTACTGGCCACGATTCGCAATTTAAACCTATCGAAAACTATGGCAGAAATTGAGACAGGTTTAGAGAACTTGGAAAAACCTATCCTTTTTGTCTGGGGAATGGGCGATCCTTGGTTATCTTCTGTCACTGTGGAAAAATTGGCCACTAAATCAGGAGTGGAATTAATCTCCCTTGCGGAAGCGAAACACTATCCCCAAGAACATTGGTCTAAAGAAATTAATCCCCGGATTATTAATTTTCTCGGACGCAAAATCTAAAGAGCTATTTAAGGTGACGCAGAAATTTTTTCAATTACCCTTCTCTGATTATAGTAGAAGCGGAGGCTTCGCTTTTTCAAAATTTCTGCGTTTAGGGCTAGTAATTTCTCGATATAACAAAAAACTATTGAAGTTTAAATAGTGATAAAAATTTTTGTTCGTTCAAAACCATAGGTAAGGAGGAGATATAGGAATGATGATCTAGGAAAAGAATTAAAAAAACGATTGTTTACTTATGAAATTTACAAAATTTGACTGGGATCAGTCTAAAAGATATTCTAATATAGAGAAGCATGGGATAGATTTTGCGGCTGTTCCTCCTATTTTCGATGGTCACTGTCTAATCAGAGAAGATAATCGCCAAGATTACCAAGAAATAAGGATGTGTTTGCTGGGACAATTAAACGGGATAATCTGTTATGTTGTCTATACTATAAGAGGGGAAACTTGCCGATTGATTAGTGCTAGGAGAGCAAACGAACGTGAGCGAAGAAAGTATCAAGAGAGTATCCACCAAGATGGGGATTGTTAACACAAAAGAGGAAAGGCAAGATTTAACCGATTGGGAGCGAGTTAAATCGATGAGCGATGCAGAAATCGAGGCTAATGCTTTGTCAGATACCGATGCGCTTCCTTTTGATGATGATTGGGAAAATGCGGCGCTCATTTCCGCTTACAATAAATTAACATCTCAATAATTAATTGCTAAAACTGATAATTGTCTCAGGGTTACTTGTTATGAAAGTTTAATAGACTGTTGTTCAAGAAAATAGTGATAAAACTTTTTGTTAGCCCAAAGTAATAAGCAGGTAATCATTTGAGAGTAATGACTCACCGTTCGCTTAAATAAAAAAGCGATCGAGGACAAAAAAGGTTAAAATCCTTGTGTAGTAAAGGGTTTGGTTGAAGGAGTTAAGAAAATTCCCACACAGATAAAGTCAGAAC
>NZ_SFBY01000131.1:0-2854 GCF_007095505.1 Microcystis sp. M_QC_C_20170808_M3Col | reverse complement strand
AGTCAGAACCGTACCGTGGGAGACACGGAATCGGGCTTCTGAAAGGTCGCGAAAGTCTGTGGACTTTGTGTAAGACAGTACATGGTTTTTTAACCGTGGTATGCAACGGTGGTTGAAGCCGAAACTTAAATCGTGAGGTTTAGGAATCGCCGCACTTTTAGGGCGGCGAGGATGTCAACGATGCTACATGACAGTAATCAGTAATCAGTGAACGGTGAAAAGACAGGACTGTTAAGCTAAGACGCATTTAAACAGGGTATTTTTAAGCTGATTAACAGGGGTGCATCCCACATTTGCAGAAATATCGACAATCAGCAATTATCAGTAACTCTTAAATTATTACAGATATATCAGCAGCTATCTGTAAGCATCCCACCGAAAAACTAATACGCTCTGGGTTTTGGGGGGTAGAACCCCCCAAAAGCTTGGATTGAGTGATAAAACCGAAAGTAATGCCCAATTTTAGGAGAAAGTTTCCGCTTAAAAATCCCAAATTAGTAGATTGACAAAAATTGAGATGCACCCGATTAACAGCTATTAAGTTTGTCATTAATTTTCGTTGAACAAAAAAACAGCACCCATCGGGATGCTGTTTGTCAAGAAAATGTTACAAAACTTAAGCTAAAGCCGCCATTTTCACATCGTTATGAGCGAGGATATTTTGTAACTCCTCCGCGTCCACGGTTTCTTTTTCCACTAACATTTGCGCTAACTGGTCCAAGATGGTGCGGTTATTGACTAAAACCTCTTTAGCGCGACGATAGGCCTGTTCCACTAAGTTACGCACTTCCTCGTCAATAGCTGCCGCAGTTTCATCGGAAAAATCTCGATCGGAAGCGATATCACGACCTAGGAAAACATTACCATTTTGACGACCTAAGGCCACCGGTCCCAGGCGATCGCTCATTCCGAAACGAGTTACCATTTGCCGCGCTACTCGTGCCACCTGTTGCAGGTCATTAGAAGCACCCGTAGTCACTTCTTCCTCACCGAAGATAATTTCTTCAGCTAAACGACCCCCCAAAGCTACAGCCATCTGATTTTGCAGATAAGCGCGAGAATATAACCCGGATTCCATGCGATCTTCGCTAGGAGTGAACCAAGTTAAACCCCCGGCGCGACCGCGAGGAATAATACTAATTTTCTGGACGGGATCGTAATCCGGCATTAAAGCACCCACCAAAGCGTGACCAGCTTCATGGTAAGCAACTAAAGTTTTGCGTTTTTCACTCATGACGCGATTTTTCTTCTCAGGACCTGCCAGGACACGATCGATCGCATCGTTGACCTCATCCATAGAAATCTCGGTTAAATTGCGACGTGCCGCTAAAATTGCGGCTTCGTTGAGCAAATTAGCTAGATCGGCACCGGTAAAACCGGGGGTACGACGGGCGATTTTATCGAGATCCACGTCTTGAGCCAAAGTTTTGCCTCTGGAGTGGACATTAAGGATTTCCTTACGGCCAGCGTAATCGGGACGATCTACCACCACTTGGCGATCAAAACGACCCGGACGTAATAAAGCGGAATCCAGCACATCAGGGCGGTTAGTGGCGGCGATAATGATAATACCTGTATTACCTTCAAAACCGTCCATTTCCGTTAATAATTGGTTGAGGGTTTGTTCCCGTTCATCGTTACCCCCCCCTAAACCGGCGCCCCGTTGACGACCGACAGCATCAATCTCATCGATAAAAACTATACAAGGTGCATTCGCTTTCGCTTGTTCAAATAGGTCGCGGACGCGAGAAGCACCCACCCCGACGAACATTTCCACGAATTCCGAACCGGAAATGCTAAAAAACGGGACTCCTGCTTCGCCAGCTACTGCGCGAGCGAGCAGGGTTTTACCTGTCCCCGGAGGACCGACTAAAAGGACTCCTTTGGGGATTTTTGCCCCAATTGCCGTGAAGCGATCGGCATTTTTCAGGAAGTCCACCACTTCGTTTAATTCTAATTTTGCCCCTTCAATCCCGGCCACATCACCGAAAGTAACCTGGGTTTGGGGTTCCATCTGTACTCTTGCTTTCGATTTGCCGAAGTTCATCGCTTGGGAACCGGGACCACTTTGGGCGCGACGGAGCAAGAAAAATAGACCAACAAGAAGCAAAATGGGGAAAAAGAGGCTACTGAAGGCTCTTACCCATACTCCTTCTTCTCTTTGGGGCAGTACGGAAATATCAACGTTATTTTCTGCCAAGATGTTGATTAATTGCGGATCGTTGGGCAGGTTAACTAATACATTTGTGCCATCTTGGGTGGGTACGATCGCTCGCTGCCGGTCGGCACTTAAGCGTACGGTTTCCACTTTACCTTCCCGCACTTCCTGTAAAAATTCACTATACTTCCAAGTCTGTTGGACTGCCGGCTGGCGATCGAAGAAAGCTGAGGCCAAGGCAAGGACTACGATTAACAATAGGGCATATAGTCCCGCATTGCGCCATTTTTTGTTATTACCGTTTTTGTTCACGCTGTCGAACTCCTGATAAATTGAGGATGATCTTATCGGTTGTTAAGGGGTTGTTAATTTATGTTAACGTTTCTCAGGAACAGTGGACAGTTTTTTTAATAGACCTCTTGCAAAAATCAAAAATCTTCCGTTAGGTGAGGAGCAAGGAGCCAGTAGTCGGTCGTCAGGAGAATTAAGAATGAGCATTAATCAATTAAATGCTCTATTTAGGGTTTGCGGCAAAAAGTTTGTTGGTGGGGTTAGGGTGTGGGGTGTGGGGTGTGGGGTGTGGTGGGGTTTTACCGATTTTGAGGGGGTCAATTACCTAGGGTCTGCTGAAAAAGTTTTTCGGTGGGGGTTGGGGGTTGGGGGTTGGGGGTTGGGGGTTGGGGGGTGGGGGTTGGG
>NZ_SFBY01000130.1:0-3633 GCF_007095505.1 Microcystis sp. M_QC_C_20170808_M3Col | reverse complement strand
AAAGATTAGTTATTGTGACTAACCGTTTTGGTTAGAGAAAGATAAACTTGAGAATCTTCAGTCAAATTTATTGACTCAAAATCCGCTGTACTTAATTTAAATGAATCAACCCTACCCTAATCCCTAATTCATAATTCCCACTTCCCCACTTCCCCACTTCCCTATATGTGACTGAAGATTAATCGGCTTGTCGGGGGTTGCCAGGGCGAGTTAAGATAAAATGCCCGATTAACTGCCGAGTCTATCCTATGGTTGATGCTGCGACGTTCTCCTCCGACACCTCCGCGATCATTGATGCCTTTGAAACGCCTCTAGAGTTTAACTTTCAACTGCCGGATCCCGAAGATGAAACCATCCAAGATCATGACTTTCAGCAGCAACTGGATTCTTTTTGGAAAGTTTGCGATCGCTTTGATTTGCAAACGGAAATCTGGCGGGGGCGAATTTTGCGAGCTATTCGCGACCGGGAAAAGCAAGGCGGTGATAGTCGCGGTACAGGCTTTTTAAACTGGTTAAAACAGCGAGAAATCACTAAAAGTCAAGCTTATGCTCTGATTCAATTGGCTAATAGTGCCGATACTCTCCTAGCAGAAGGACAACTGGATCCCGATAGTATCAATAATTTTAGTAAACGCGCCTTCGTAGAAACGGCCAAATCTGCCCCCGAAATTCAAAAATTAGTCAGTGATGCGGCCCGACAAGGGGAGAGAATTACCCGTCGGGAGGTGAAGCAATTGGCCGATGAATGGACGGCGATGAGTTCAGATTTACTACCCGATGAGGTGAAAGAAAAAGCCAGCGATGGTAGTTTACCGGCGCGTCATCTCGCCCCTCTAGTGAAAGAATTAGAAAAGTTACCCGATACTCATATCGAAACTCTCCGTCAAGAAATCGCCGCTAATCCCGATGTGGACACAGTAAAATTAATTACCTCGGAAGCACGCAGTTTAGCCAAATATCTCGATGCGGCAGCCCAAGTACAAACTCTCCGACGGGGTAATTTAGATATTGAAATGGCTCTAGAAGAAGCTTTGCGCGTCGATTGTCTAAATACGGCGGCGGATCTGGTTAAACAAGCCACACAATTAGAGCAAGCCGTAGCTAAACTTTATACTACTTGGAAACGTTTGGGTAGTTTGTCCGATCGCCTCTATGTGGATACAGGAGCAAGTAATCCCCATCTGCGATCGATGTTAACCTGTTTGGAAAGTTTAACCAGTGAAGTGATCGAAGTAGAACTGGATGAAGGTGGGCAAAAAATTGTACGTTTACGCATTATCAGCGATGGGGGAAGTTAGATGCTTTTTTGGTGGTTGGGTGTTGGGTGTTGGGGTTTTAGGGTTTTAGGGTGTTAGGGTGTTAGGGTTTTAGGGTTTTAGGGTTTTAGGGTGTTAGGGTTTTAGGGTTTTAGGGTGTTAGGGTTTTAGGGTTTTAGCTGAAATTCCCCATTTCCCCATTTCCCCATTTCCCCATTTCCCCATTTCCCCATTTCCCCATTTCCCCATTTCCCCATTTCCCCATTTCCCCATTTCCCCACTTCCCCATTTCCCCACTTCCCCACTTCCCCATTTCCCCATTTCCCCATTTCCCCATTTCCCCATTTCCCCATTTCCCCATTTCCCCATTTCCCCATTTCCCCACTTCCCCATTTCCCCACTTCCCCACTTCCCCTAACGGCTTGCTGCTATAATTTCTGAATATCCTCAACTTTTATGAAAACTTATTAACAGATACTTGACTTTATGCTGAAAATAAAGGAAAAAAAACCAATAATTAGCATCGGTTCCATAACTGCGGCGATCTTGCTCAGTTTAACCCTAATTCCTGCCGCTATGGCCAAGGATGTCCTTCTGAGAGTGGGCATTGTCCAACGTTTTGGCGATGAAGCCAAGGAAAAATTAACCCTAGGCAGTACCAGTGGTGATAATCTCACCCTCCGCATGGTGGGAGAAGATGGCCAATCCCAAACCCTGCAAACCAATCGCCTACAATTAGAAGTTATTCCCCGTCCCCTCGCTTCTCCCATCCTGCAAGAAAAAGTCATTTTGAGCGACCACGCCACCTTTGAAACCGCCGAAAATAGCGCCAAAAATTGGGCAAAAATGGGCATTAAAGTGGAAATTACCCAACCCGGACGCTGGCAGGTCTGGGCAAAGCGAGAAGTTTATGAAAATCCCCTAGTGCGGCGTTGGTTGCTGACCAGTTTGCAAACCAAAGGCCACAATCAACCCTATATTAATAGTGTTTTACTCAAAGAAAAGCCGCAAATTTCTTTCCAGATCAACGGGGTGCGCTATTTTCCCAAAGAATTAGAAATCGAGAGCCAAAAAAACCTGATTCAAGTCACCCATAGCCCCGAACAGGTACGTTTGTACGGGGGAACCATGCGCCTACAGCCCAACGCCTACGGTACTTTTACCCTAGTTAATAACGTTCCCCTCGAAACCTACCTGCGCGGGGTTGTACCCCACGAAATCGGTCATGATGCCCCGGAAAGTGCCACCCGGGCGCAAACTATTATCGCCCGCACCTACGCCCTCCGCAATCTCCGCCGTTTTCAAGCCGATAATTACGAACTCTGTGCTGATACCCATTGTCAAGTTTATTATGGATTGACGGGAACTAATCCCCGGGCTGATCAAGCGATCGCATCCACGCGAGGCCTGGTTTTAACTTACCAAAATGAGTTAGTGGATGCCCTTTATTCCTCCACCACCGGCGGAATAACTGCCCTCTTTAGTGATGTTTGGGATGGGGAGGAAAGACCTTATCTCCGGGCAGTGGTGGACTCCCCCAATCGAGTCTGGGATCTCTCGAAACAATCTCTCGCTAATGAGACAACTTTTCGCCAGTTTATTAATCTTAAAGATGGTTTTAATGAGACGGGCCGACGGGTTTTTCGCTGGCAAAAACAAGCTTCTTTAGCTGATTTGAGTCAAGACCTAGAAACCTATCTAAAACGCAGAAAACATCCCCTCGCCCACTTCCAGCAAATCCAATGGATGGAAGTGACTAAGCGCTCTCCTTCCGGTCGGATTCTGACTATGACTATTCAAACCGATAAGGGGATTTTGGAACTGCATAAAAATGAGGTGCGTAGTGCTTTGGGACCGCCTCGCAGTACCCTATTCTACCTCGATCCTATCTACGATACCAATCGACAGATCCAGGGTTATAACTTTATTGGTGGCGGTTTTGGCCACGGGGTGGGATTAAGTCAATTTGGTTCCTATAATTTAGCCCGTTTGGGTTGGTCTCCCGAACAAATTCTCGCTTTCTATTATCCCGGCACCACCATTCAACCTCTCAATAATTCGATTGTCTTTTGGCGAGGAAATTAATCAGTTATCAGTTATCAGTTATCAGTTATCAGTTATCAGTTATCAGTTATCAGTTATCAGTTATCAGTTTCTGAAGGCAATAGGCAATAGGCAATAGGCAAGAGAAAGGCTCTGACAATTCTCCTACCTAAAAAGAGGATTAGAAACTAAGTAAATCAAATGTTTGACTAAAATTTACCGAAATTTTGGGTTAAAGCCCCGTCCTTTTAGGACGGCTTTTTAAACTATAGCTTGTTAACTTAACTTTTATTGTGCTATACTGATTTTATCTAAGTACCCCGTGGGTAAAATG
>NZ_SFBY01000013.1:0-13648 GCF_007095505.1 Microcystis sp. M_QC_C_20170808_M3Col | reverse complement strand
TTATAGATGATTTCCTGACCTAAGATCACATTTTATTCTTTTTTCCACTTCAATCTAAGAATTGAGAAAAAAGCAAAACCTTATATTATACCATAAAAAAATTATGCAAGAGGTCTTATAAACAGATAGGGGAACCTTTTCTTGACTCAATAATGGATTCCCTGACATATACCTATTTTGACTTGCGGGAATACACCCAAACCATCCGGGATGACGAACATAACCTCATCAGTCTCTATAAAATCTTTTCTCCCGAACACCTCTTAAAACTCCCCTTTGCGAACGATAGCAACAGTCTCGACAAGAACTTTTATAGTGAACTGCTGCATATCATCGGGTTGACAGAGATAAAAGAGGGAGGGAAAAAACTCATCCAACGTCTGCAACCAGCAGCGCGTCAACCCGGTTCGCTGCTAGAGAACGCTATCAGTCAAGTAGAGAGTTTAGATAAAATCTCTCGTTTACCCAATCCCGAAGAATTTGGGGAGACGGAGGAGGAGAGACTATTTAATATCGGTTTGGAGTTGGGGATAACTTGGATAAATAGAATCCTTTTCCTGAAGCTATTGGAAGCGCAGATAATTCGGTATCATCGGGGGGATAAATCCCTAGGGTTTCTCAATTTAAGCAAAATTGCCGACTTTGACGACTTAAATCGGTTATTTTTCAGCGTCTTAGCAAAAAAACAGTCAGAAAGAAGCAAAGACATCCAGAATATCTATACTCAGGTTCCCTATCTCAACAGTTCTCTGTTTGAACCGACGGAATTAGAACAATCAACGATAGTTATCAGTAACCTGCGTTCGGAGAACTTAGAGATTTTTGTGGGAACAGTCTTAAAGGATAGTCAGGGGAAAAAGCGAACAGGAGAAATTAACGCTTTAGCATACCTATTCGAGTTTCTCAATGCCTACGATTTTAGCAGCGAAGGTGGGGAAGCGATACAGGAGGATAATAAGACTCTTATCAATGCGTCGGTGTTGGGATTAATCTTTGAGAAAATCAACGGATATAAGGATGGTTCCTTTTTCACCCCCGGTTTTATCACTATGTATATGTGTCGGGAAACGATACGACGCGCAGTGATAGAGAAATTTAACCAGAGTCAGGGATGGGATTGTCAGACTATCGAGGATGTGTATAACCGCATCAAAGATAAAACGGCAGCCAATGCTATTATCAATAGTCTCAAAATTTGTGATCCTGCGGTGGGTTCGGGACATTTTCTTGTTTCTGCTTTGAATGAGATAATCGCGATTAAGAGTGAACTACAGATTTTAGTGGATAAAGAGGGTAAAACTCTCAGGGATTATCGGGTTGAGGTGGTGAATGATGAGTTAATCGTCACCGATGATGACGGGAATATATTTGAATATAATCCCCGCAACCGAGAAAGTCAGCGCGTACAGGAGACTTTATTTCAGGAAAAACAGCGTCTGATTGAAGGGTGTCTGTTTGGAGTGGATATCAATCCCAACTCGGTGAAAATCTGTCGATTGCGTTTATGGATTGAGTTGCTCAAGAATGCTTACTACAAAGCAGATAATGAGTTAGAGACGCTACCGAATATCGATATTAATATCAAGGTGGGTAATTCTCTGATTAGTCGCTTTGGGTTATCCAATGATTTACAAGTCTTTTCCCGCAAAAGTCGTTTAAGTATCGAGAGTTAGGTTCTTCGTTACTTGGTATGGTAATTGATTAGCTCGTTCTAGATCGAAAACAATTGGCAAAAATCGAAGCAATGTCTTTCTATATAAGGGTTTCATCCCTTATAACCCCCCTCCATTGCATAACACAAACCGAAGAACCGAGAGTTATAAGGATGCGGTGAGAGTCTATCGCAACGCGGAAGATAAGTCGCAAAAGCGCGAGATGGAACGGTTGATAGAGGAAATTAAGGGGAGTTTCCGTCAGACTTTGCAGGGAGATAATCCCCAGAAAAAGCGCTTGCGCGGTTTGGAAACGGATTTATATAGTCTGGAGAATCAAATTTTGTTATTTGAGGAGTCAGCTAAGGAAAAGAAAGCGCGGGAAAAGGAGATTAGTCAGTTAAGGAATGAGATTGATAAGTTACGTCTGGAAATCGAGGAGATTGAGAGTGGTAAGATTTATCATCATGCTTTTGAATGGCGCTTTGAGTTCCCCGAAGTTCTAGATGATAAGGGGGATTTTATCGGTTTTGATGTGGTGATTGGTAATCCTCCTTATATTCAATTATCTAAAATAGACTCAACAACAGTCAAATACAAGAATTATTTACTAATGCGTTATGAAACATCTGGCGGCAGATTAAATACATTTATTTTTTTCACTCATTTATCATTTCAAATACTAAAACAAAACGGGATTTTAAGTTATATTATTCCAAACACTATATTAACTCAAGAATATTATGTATTTACACGTCAATTCTTACTCAATAAAGTAACGCTATCAGAGGTTGTCAATTTTCTGAATTTACCGTTTGAAGACGCAGTAGTAGAAACAGTGATTATTCAATATTTGAAATCACAAAATTTAGATTATGCTGTGAATTATGGTGAGCTTGCTGAAAGTGGATTTAATTTAAAGTTTAATATAAGTTCATCCGAAATAAGAAGCAATATCAACTATTCATTTTTAGTTCAGCGTAATTCTATTTTGCTTAAAGTTTTTGGATCTAAAAATTGTCCGCTTGACGAAATTTGTAATATTAATCAAGCAATAGCTTTGAAGGGAGATAAATCACTATCTTTAAAAACACAAAACCCTGAAGGGAAATATAAAAAACTTCTTGATGGAAGAAATATAAATAAATACTCAATTAGCTGGGATGGTTTTTATTTAGATTACGATATTACCAAGATTCATAGTTGTAAACGTAGAGACATTTTTGAAACAAAAGAAAAACTTTTATTTAGAAGAGTTTCGAGAACGTTAATTTTTACTTATGACAATTCTCAATATTATGCTCTTAATACATTGGTAGTTGTAAATCTAAAAAAAGGGATTAACTTTGATATAAAGTTTCTTCTTGGAATAATGAATTCTTCATTAATGAATTATATTTATAACAACAAATTTAAATCAACTAAAACTGTTTTCTCTGAAATTCAAACTCGTTCTATTTCACAGCTTCCAATACCCAAAATTAGTAAAACAAAGCAAGCTAAATGTATTTATCTAGTTGATCAAATCCTTGCCGCAAAAAAAAGCGATCCCAAAGCGGACACAAGCGAATTAGAAAAAGAGATTGACAACTTAGTTTATAAACTTTATCAACTCACCTATAATGAAGTAAAAATAATTGATCCAGACTTTCCACTAACAGAGGAAGAATATGAAGGAATTAAAATAGAGTAGTAGGGAAAACAAAATGAAAACAAGAATAAAAAACTCTTGATCTGGTGTAGTTTTTATTTATTCAGGGAAGGGGAATCTGCATCACTATATTATAAATGTTGAATTAATAGGCTCAAAACATGGAAAAAACTGTTAATAAAATTTCTCTAAAACAACAAACTAGCGACTTTAACTATTGGCAAAAACAAACACCACAAAAAAGACTAGAAGCACTAGAACAAATCCGCCAAGAATATCACCAATACAAATATAATGCTCAACCAAGATTTCAAAGAGTTTATACAATTATTAAACGACAACCAAGTTAAATATCTGGTTATCGGTGGTTATGCTGTTGCAGTTCATGGACATCCATGCTATAATAAAGTATAATAAAGATATTAATATTTGGATTGAAATAAGCCAAGAAAATGCTCAGAAATTAGTAACAGCATTAAGTCAATTTGGATTTGAAAGCTTAGGATTGACATCTGATGACTTTCAAACCCCTAATCAAATCATTCAGCTTGGCTATCCCCCGAACCGAATTGATTTAATTACAAATCCTGATGGTGTTGATTTTCAAACCTGCTATGATTCCAAAATTGAAGTAATGCTTAATGATGTACCTGTTAACTTTATCAATCTTGACAATCTCAAAAAAAATAAATTAGCATCTGGGAGACTTCAAGACCTAGCCGATTTAGAAAACCTGCAAAATGAATGAAGTGATCGCTATGCTGATACAAACGAATTAGAAAAAGAGATTGATAACTTAGTTTACAAACTTTATCAACTCACCTATATCCAGAATATAAAGCCATTAAAATAGAGTAGTAGGGAAAACAAAATGAAAACAATAGCAGGATTAGATCGCATTACCTTTGACCCTAAAATTATGGCGGGTCAAGCTTGTATTCGGGGAATGCGGATACCCGTATCAGTGATCATTAACCTCATCGCCAATGGCTTATCAACAGCCGAGATAATTGAAGACTATCCCTATCTCGAACCAGAAGACATCCAACAAGCTTTAAGATATGCAGCTTGGCTAACCCAAGAGCGCGTCATCCTTTGGCAAAACACCCAAGCAGTATGAAGTTTTTAGGTGATATGAGTATCTCTCCCCGCACAATTGCACTTTTGAGAGAACAAGGCTATGACGCAATCCACCTGATTGAAGAAAACCTAGAAAAGATGACAGACCAAAATATTTTAGACAAAGCTCGTCAAGAAGAAAGAATATTACTTACAGTAGATTTAGACTTTGCTCAACTATTAGCAATTAGTGGCGACAGCTTACCCAGTGTTATTTTATTTCGTCTAGGGAATGTAAGCCGAGAAGTTGTGAACCGTCGCTTGTTAGCCATCTTAAATAACTATGCCACAGAACTTACTAATGGTCTAATCATCTCTGTAACTGATGTTTCAATTCGACTTAGGCACTTACCCATTCAACCATGAAAATTTTACTAAAAACACATATTTTTTTATGGTTTATCAGTGGAGATAAACGACAATGACAGAGGAAGAATATGAAGCAATTAAAATAGAGTATTAGGGAAAACAAAATGAAAACAAGAATAAAAAACTCTTGATCTGGTGTAGTTTTTATTATGGTTAGTTCCCTGACATAAGCTAAATGAAATTAAACAACAAATTGATTAACATCTCAATCAAAAAACATGAAAGCAGTTAAAGCAATGGCAACCATTAACGAACAAGGACAAATCACCCTAGATAGTCCGCTAATGAATAACAAAAATAGTCGAGTAGAAATTATCATCCTCATCCCAGAATTAGCAATTGAGAAAACATTAAATGTATGTGGTGGTGATGCTTGTATCCGTAATACCAGAATCCCGGTTTGGCTATTAGTCAGCTACCAACAACAAGGACTGAGCGACGCAAAAATATTAGAAGCATATCCCACCCTAAACGCGGTTGATCTGGCAAATGCTTGGAGATATGCCGAAAATCATCCCCAAGAAATTGCCAAAGCAATCCTGGAAAACGAGGCTGATTAGACAATGGTAAAACTCTATGCAGATGAGCAATTTCCCTTACCTGTTATCAGAATTTTGCGTTCCTTAGGATATGACATCTTGACAGTACAAGAGGCAGGAAAAGCAGAGCAAAAAATTCCAGATTCTGAAGTTCTGCACTATGCAATTAGCCTTAATCGAGCCGTATTAACTATGAATCGCCGAGATTTTATTCGTTTACACGCTCAAACATCTCAACATCAAGGCATTGTGATTTGTAGAAGTAGCATTAACTGGGAAAAAATTGCCCAAGCTATAGACAATCATCTTTCTCAATTTGAAACTATAGAAGGACAACTGATTAGAATTAAATTACCTAACATAAGCTGAATAAGAAAACGATGAAAACCACCAACTCACTACTACATCGAATTACTCACACTGCTGGACAATGTGGCGGTCGTCCTTGTATTCGTGGAATGCGAATCCGCGTCACAGACATATTAGAAATGCTGGCTGAAAACGTCAGCATCACTGAAATTTTAGAAGACTTTCCCGATTTAGAACTAGCCGACATTCAAGCTTGTCTAATCTTTGCCGCACGTCGTACAGACTTTCCCAGACTAAAGAATCTCAACCAAAATGCTTGACAAAAGCCAAGACTTGACTTATACTTTTTATAGAATGGGAATCCGTGCCTAAATATATATAGGGGTTTTCAGAGAAATTAACGAGCGTTTGCGGCAAGGATTAAAGCTGGTTTGGTTAGGCTAACTTTATCAGGCCCTTTGAGGAGAGAAAAGTTATGGCTGAGTCGAAAAGCTGGGATTTTCAGAGATTTTGGCAAACTCTAGACTATTTTGATAGTATTCCCCTGTGGAGTTGTCTGCAAAAGCGGCTCGGTTTCGGGGAAGATAAAAAAAATCAGCTAACAAATGAGCAAGGGATGAAGACTATATTAGTCATTGGTGGGGAAAATGCGATCGGTAGAAAGGTAATCACGCAACTACAGCAGCAAAACTATCAAATTCGCGCTTTAGTCGATAATATTGATGATGCACGTCAATTATTCGGCGAAAATGTCGATTTATTTGCTCTGCAAACCCCGCAATTATTCACAGGGATTGAGAGAATTATCTACTGTCAAGGGGAGAATAACCGCCATAGTTTAGCTAATTTACTCGATTTATTGAAAAATGCCGGGATAACCGCCGAAAAAACCCTCTTTGACTTTAGCAATCCCAGCAGTGATATAAAAGAAATCTGGGGTGCGGTGGATGATGTGGTAATGGGAGGAGTGAGTGAGAGTCAGATAACCCTGACTAGAGGACGAGCGCTCTTTTCCGGTATCGTTAGAACTGAAAATAACGGCGGTTTTGCCTCAGTTCGTACCAGAAACCTGAATCCTCCCCTAAATTTATCTAACTACGAGGGAATAGAATTACAGGTAGAAGGGGACGGAAAACGCTATAAATTAATTCTGCGCTGTGAAGGACGTTGGGATGGTATCGGTTACTGTTATTCTTTTGATACACTTGATCGCACCTGGCAAAGTATTTCTATTCCTTTTGGCGATTTAATCCCGGTAGTGCGCGCTAAAACCCTCCGGGATGCAGCACCGTTTGATAGTAGTAACGTCTATGCTTTGCAGTTAATGCAGAGTAAATTCGAGTACGATGGGGCCATAAATCCCCGTTTCTCCCCGGGGTTATTTGCTTTAGAAATTGTCACAATTAAAGCCTACGGTGGCAAAAACCGCTTAATTATCGTTAAAGAAGGAGAAATCGCCGAAAAAAGCCTTTTAGATGCTAGTGGTTATCCCTACGAAGCGATCGATTCTGCCCAGATTTTCGCTAAACTTAATTAATTTAAATAAGCTTGGATCTCAAGTTAAACTACAGAACATCGGGTTAAGATCATGACTATCGGGAGCATAATTAAGGAGGTATGTTCATGAGTGAACAGAATCCCTACGAACAACTTGGGGTTACTGAAGAATCCTCTTTTGAAGAAATTCAAGAGGCCAAACAAAGACTGGTGCAACAGTATCAAAATGATAGCAAAATTGTCGAATCGATCGAGGCGGCCTACGATTCCGTCCTCATGGATCGACTGCGGATGCGACAGGAGGGTAGAATTAAAGTTCCCGATCGCATTCGTTTTCCCGAACGTCTGACGATTCCGGTGGAAAGTAAACCAGTTACTAGCAGCAAATCTCCTCACTGGTGGCAAAGCTTAATCGATACACCTTCTGCACGGGATATCGGCGTACCAGCAGTGATTTACGCTTGTTTAGGAGCAATAACGCTGTTAGTTCCCGATCCCAGTGGCTCCCTTTTACCGCTGCTCTTAGCTTTTGGCGTTTTCGTTAATATCTATTTTTTCAACCGCAAGGAAAACCGTTTTGGCCGCGCCTTACTATTCACTCTCGCTGGTTTAGTGCTAGGAGTCGCTCTGGGAGCGGGATTAGCCAGTTTAGCGGCCAAGGCGGATTTGAATATCTTCGGCGATCGCCCAATTTATGCGCTCGTCACTTTTCTGATCTTTTGGGTGATTAGTAGTTTTTTCCGTTAACCAATCGCTCGTAGGGAGCCTAAGATCACGTCCACTGCTTCCCCAAGGTTATTGACGATATAATCAGGCTCGTAGCTCTCTAAACGGGAACGGCTGCGAATCCCGGATAATACGCCAATAACCTTAATATTTTGGCTCTTAGCGGCGGCAATATCCGCTTCCGTATCCCCCACCATCCAAGTATCGGCAGCCGCCGGCAGTTCCTTAGCGGCCTTAGCCATAAGCAGGGTTTTGTCGCGCACGTCATTGGTTTTGGTGTAATTATTATTTAGACAATAACGACGATTAGCGGCGAAAAAACGACCGATATCGTGGCGATTAAAGGCATGATCTAGCTCGGATACCCGCCGCATCGTCATCACGACTAAATCGATCTTTAACTCTTGGATTTTCTGGAGAGTTTCCAAAGAACCAACCACCGGGCGATCGTGAACAAGATAGGGTAAAGTATGAACAGTTTGACGACGAAGATGGGCAAATTTACGCGCTTGATCTTCATCTAATCCTGACATTTCCCCGATACGCTTCTCAGAAACCTGATCCCGTTTTAACTGCCAAAATTCCGCTTTCGATAATTCTCCGATAATTTGACCTTTATAGGCGGTTTTCTGTAAACAGTCTTGATAAACTTGGTAATATCGCTCCGATACGTCCATTATCGGCCCGTCAAAGTCGCTAATTAGTCTCAACATCGTTCTAATACTTCTCGCTTTATTAATTTTTATATACAAGTTACCCTAGAGTCTTGACAATGACAAGAGTTTTGTCAGGAAAAAAATTAGGGATGAGGGAAGTGGGGTGTGGGGTGTGGGAAGTGGGGTGTGGGGGGAAATAGGGAAATGGGGAAGTGGGGAAGTGGGGAAGTGGGGAATTTCAACTAAAAACCCCAACATCCCAACCCCTAAAACCCTAAAACCCTAAAACCCCAACCCCTCACTGTTTACTGATCACTGATCACTGATGCTTCCCCTTCCCTAGTCTGGACGGTTAGCTTAAAATAAATGTAAGGATATGTAAACTTTCGTAACTATCTCGCCAATTGGCTAACCAATGATCCCAACAACTTCTTTATTCGCACCCGTTGACGATGATCTCCGTCTTTTGACCGATAACTTAAAAAACCTCGTCGGCGCTCGTCATCCCATTTTAGCGGCGGCAGCAGAACATTTGTTCGAGGCCGGTGGTAAACGCGTTCGACCGGCGATCGTGTTGTTAGTGTCTCGCGCTACCATGTTAGACCGGGATATCACTCCCCGTCATCGTCGATTAGCGGAAATCACGGAGATGATCCACACTGCCAGTCTCGTCCATGATGATGTGGTAGATGAGGCGGAATTGCGGCGCAGTGTTCCCACCGTTAACAGTTTATTTGACAATCGCGTGGCGGTTTTAGCGGGGGATTTTCTTTTCGCTCAATCCTCTTGGTATCTAGCAAATTTAGATAATTTAGAAGTGGTAAAATTGCTCTCAGAAGTGATTCGCGATTTTGCTGAAGGGGAAATTCAACAGGGAATTAATCGCTTTGACACCAGTATCTCCTTGGCAGCTTATCTAGAAAAAAGTTACTACAAAACTGCTTCTTTAATTGCCAACAGTGCCAAAGCGGCCGGGGTATTAAGCGAGCAATCGGCTGAAGTTAATCATCATTTATATAATTATGGTCGCGATTTAGGATTAGCTTTTCAAATCGTCGATGATATTCTCGATTTTACCTCCCCCACGGAAGTATTAGGAAAACCCTCTGGCTCCGATTTGATCAGTGGTAATATCACTGCTCCCGCTCTCTTTGCCATGGAGGAAAATCCCTATATAGAAGTGTTAATCGAACGGGAATTTAGTCAGGAAGGAGACATCGAAAAAGCTCTTGATTTTATTCACTCTAGCCAAGGTATTCCTCGCTCAAAAGAATTAGCCAATCAGTATGGTCAAAGTGCCTTAAAACACCTTGACTGTTTAGCTTCTTCTCCCTCAAAAGATGTGTTAATCGAGCTAGTAGATTACGTTTTGAGCCGAATTTATTAGGGAATAATAGTTCTCGCCGTAGCAATAGTCCAAGCATCAACTAATAATAAAAATAGGGTGAGAATAAAAAGAATTCCATACATCCAAGGCTGAGAAAGGGGGCGAATATCAGTCATATCCAAGTTAGTTTTTTCCTCGATTATTTTGACCATGCGATTAAATCCCACCACTCGCATCGGCAATAAATAGGCTTTTTCCGCGGAGCGATCAAGGAAATAATAAACTAAACCACCCTGTCCTGTACTGCGACATTTAAGTTCTTTTATATCTGTCCAATTTAACCACCAACCAGAGCGAAGAAAAGCGGGAAACCATTGGGGATAGGTAACTTGTATTCCTGTTTCTGATAAAATGACTCTTTCACTTAAAGCTCCGTATAAAGCGATTAATCCTAAGCTAATTCCTACCCAGAGAAAATTGGGATTAACAGGGGAATTAGTGACTTTTGCTAAAAAGGGTAAGGGGATGGTTAACGCTACATATAAACTTAATAAAGTTACCCGAATTATTGGTGATATCCGAAAAATTATTGTCTCGTTCATTTGATAACCTTAATCAGTAAACAGTAAACAGTAATCAGTGAAAAGAAGGCTCCGAACTTGCCACTTAATACTCTAACACTTTAACACTCAATACTGTTCACTGAAAACTCAAAAGTGATCACTGATCACTGATCACTGACTCTCCTTGTCCCCAAAAACCATCGTATTTAGTCACTTCAATATCCCCAAAAACTTTGACTTGACAAGCAAGACGACGGTTATTATTGGGGTTATGGGGAGGTAAAGAAAGACGCGCTTTTTCCTTCCAATTGATAGCAGAAACTTCGCCCACAATTGCCACCGCACAGGTTCCACAGCTGCCGATGCCGCGACAATTGATTAACTTGGAACCGCCATTATACAAAGAAATGTCATGTTTTAATAATACGCGACGGAGATTTGCACCTCGATCGCAGGTGATTGTTTGACTGTAAACTGTTATTCTAGGCATTAGGGGCGTGATTTTAAGTCGCTACAGTTATTTATTAATTAATATTAACACCTATTGACTATTTCTATGAACAATGGTAAGCGCATTTGGGTCTATGACACTACTCTCCGGGATGGGGCCCAGCGAGAAGGTATTTCCCTCTCCCTAGAAGATAAAATTAAAATCGCTAGGGAATTAGATCGGATGGGTATTCCTTTTATCGAAGGCGGTTGGCCTGGCGCAAACCCTAGAGACGGTCAATTTTTCTGGAAACTGCACGAAGAACCCCTAAAACAAGCGGAATTAGTCGCTTTTTGTTCCACGCGTCGCCCCCATATCGAGGCCCGGGAAGATCGGATGTTAACCGCCATTCTCGCCGCTAGAACCCGTTGGGTGACAATTTTCGGCAAATCTTGGGATCTGCACGTCACAGAGGGCTTAAAAACCAGTCTGGAGGAGAATTTAGCCATGATAGGAGATACGATCGAGTATCTACGCTGTCAGGGAAAACGAGTCATTTATGATGCCGAACATTGGTTTGATGGTTACAAAAATAACCCAGAATACGCCCTTTTAACCCTGAAAACCGCCAGGGCTGCCGGGGCCGAATGGTTAGTTTTCTGTGATACCAACGGTGGCACTTTACCCCAAGAAATCGCCCCTATTGTGGAGAAAGTACGGGAGAAATTGGGCATCGATCCCGATGAGGAAAATGCGCCTCAATTAGGCATCCATGCTCATAATGACGCAGGAACCGCCGTAGCTAACTCTTTAGCGGCAGTTAACGAGGGCGTACGCATGATTCAAGGCACAATTAACGGTTATGGGGAACGCTGCGGCAATGCCAATTTATGTACTTTAATTGCCAATCTTCAGTTAAAAATGGGCTTTTCTTGCCTAGAAGAAAATCAATTAGGCCGATTGACGGGAACTAGCCGAAAAATCAGCGAAATGGTCAATTTAGCGCCGGATGATCATGCTCCCTTCGTCGGACGTTCTGCTTTTGCCCATAAAGGCGGTATTCACGTTTCTGCGGTGGCGAAAAATCCCCTTACCTACGAACATATTAACCCGGAAGCGATCGGGAATCAGCGCCGCATCGTCATTTCTGACCAATCGGGATTAAGTAATGTGTTAGCGAAAGCGCGCAGTTTTGGCATCGATTTAAATAAAGATGATCCCACCTGTCGGCAAATTTTGGAACGTTTAAAAATCTTGGAAAGTGAGGGTTATCAATTTGAGGCAGCCGAAGCTAGTTTTGAGTTATTAATGCGGGAAGCTTTGGGACAGAGAAGCCACCTTTTTGAATTAAAAGGATTCCAAGTTTATTGTGATATGCTGCGGGATAGTGGTAATGCGATCGCGACAATTAAAGTACGGGTAAAAGAGGAAGATTTATTAGAAGTGGCCGAAGGTAACGGGCCGGTGGCCGCTTTAGATCTGGCTTTAAGAAAGGCTTTAGTCAAATTCTATCCTGAAATCGCTAACTTTCACCTGACCGATTATAAAGTGAGAATCCTCGATAGTGGTTCGGGGACGGCAGCGAAAACTAGGGTTTTAATCGAGTCGAGTAACGGTCAACAAAGATGGACTACCGTGGGAGTGTCTAGTAATATTTTGGAAGCTTCCTATCAAGCAGTAGTAGAAGGAATTGAATACGGTTTATATCTGCTGCAAAACAATAAACTAGAATTATCGGGTCAATTTTGTCCTTTGGGGATAATTTAGGGAACAGTTATCAGTCGTCAGTATTCAGGAGATTATTTTTATTTATTCTTCCCCCGCAACGCGCACGCAGTGACCCCCCCACACCCCACACCCCACTTCCTGCTACCCTTTCTGGGATTGAATGTTTCCTAGGATAATAATCTAGTGGCCAGAGAATTTTGCCAACGACGAGCCAAGGCCCGCAGATACATATTAACGGGAAACTGATAATATTCGATCATTAACCAGAGTAAACAAATAGCATGGCAAATAAAGGTTAAAATCGACCAAAATAGAGGCACCCATGACAAAGTACTCCCCTCGACTGGAGGAAAAAGATAGGCACCCGTAGCCACAATTGCTGTGGGAAAAATCACAAATCCTAAACCGATAATTAAGTAAAAACCTGCCATCTCCATGCCTTCTCTCGGTAAACCCTGCCAATACTTACCATTCCAATACCAAGTTAAGGGTAATTGACTATCGGCCATTTTTAAAACCTGTTGTTCTAAATTAGCAGTAAAAATGTGTTGACAAAAGTTACAAGCATAGGCTTCCATTAGTGTTAAAGCAGCAATTTTACCATGGCGACAGACGGGACAAGAATAGGTATCGTGATAGTTTAATCGGGTTGGCTCGGTCATCGAAAATTTTGGGTCTGAAACCCCGTCGTTCTACGACGGCTTTACTGTTAAATATTAACACATTTACGAAATATATGCTAAAATGCTCCCCATGGAAAAAGCCTATTGGTTTCGATTTTACCCCAGACCCGAACAAGAGTCGCTATTGCGGCGCACCTTGGGCTGTGTAAGATTGGTTTACAATAAAGCTCTCCATGTCAGAACACAAGCATGGTACGAAAGACAAGAAAGAGTAGGATATACTGAAACTTCTTCAATGCTAACCGATTGGAAAAAGCAAGAAGAATTAGACTTTCTCAATGAAGTTAGTTGTGTACCTTTACCACAAGGGTTAAGACATTTACAAACAGCTTTTACCAATTTCTTTGCTGGTCGTACTAAGTATCCCAACTTTAAGAAAAAACATCAGGGAGGAAGTGC
>NZ_SFBY01000129.1:0-5237 GCF_007095505.1 Microcystis sp. M_QC_C_20170808_M3Col | reverse complement strand
TATTAACCTATTTGTGCCGTAAGTGTCTCCCTGTATAGATTTCAGCTACTTTTAGGCGTAGGCACTCTCATCGAATTTTATTTTAAGTTAATTATTTGCATAACAATTACCGAAGAGCCTTCCATTTTAGCTTAAAGCCGTCGTAAAACGACGGGGTTTTAACCCAAATTTTCGATAAGAAATTATTCAATCAATCGATCGGGTGACATTCTAGGCTATGATTTCCCTGACTATAGTTATTTCTCTACATTAAGGAAAATCGACAATGACAGCCTTTCCCATCGATTTGACTGCCTATAAACCCATCAGTCTCGACCCCAGTAACCCCACCCTCACCGACCACCAAAGAAGCGCCCTAAAAGCCAATATCCAACTCTGTCGCGATGCTATCATCTTTTTTACTGCCACGGGTGCGGCCCGGGGTGTGGGTGGACACACCGGCGGCCCCTACGATACCGTCCCGGAAGTGGTGATTCTCGATGCTCTTTTCCGCAGTCAACCTAGTCAATTTGTACCAATTTTCTTCGATGAAGCGGGACACCGCGTCGGTACTCAATATCTCCTGTCTGCGTTAGAAGGTTCTTTGCCCCCGGAACAATTAATGCACTACCGCGAGGCTAATTCTAAACTCCCCGGACACCCGGAATTAGGATTAACCCCCGGCGTAAAATTTAGTTCTGGCCGTTTAGGACATATGTGGCCCTACGTTAACGGTGTCGCTTTAGCTAACCCCGGAAAAACCGTTTTTTGTTTAGGTTCCGATGGTTCTCAACAGGAAGGCAATGACGCGGAAGCTGCCCGTTTAGCCGTGGCTCAACACATCAATGTTAAGCTGATTATTGATGATAATGATGTGACGATTGCTGGTAATCCTTCCAAATATTTACCCGGTTATGATGTGGCTAAAACTCTCGCCGGCCATGGACTAAAAGTGTTAGTGGGAGATGGGGAAGATATCGATAGTTTGTATCGCAATATCTGTGAAGCAATTAATACTCCAGGCCCGATTGCGATTATTAATAAACGTCCCATGTGTCCCGGTATTGAAGGTTTAGAAGG
This sequence comes from Microcystis sp. M_QC_C_20170808_M3Col, assembly GCF_007095505.1. Taxonomy (NCBI): domain Bacteria; kingdom Bacillati; phylum Cyanobacteriota; class Cyanophyceae; order Chroococcales; family Microcystaceae; genus Microcystis; species Microcystis sp. M_QC_C_20170808_M3Col. The sequence continues at coordinate 4,178 of NZ_SFBY01000129.1, read as the reverse complement.
TTCTAACCACGGTCATGATGTGATTTCTGTACCCTTGGCTTTGAAATATTTAGAGGCAAAAGGACACAGTGCCGCCGTGGAATATCTCAACAGTATTAAGAAGCCTTCTAATGACTATAAATTCCTCGGTTCTGGGGATAAATGGGGTTCTAACCGCAACGTTTTCGGCGAAGCTGTAGTCAGTCTTTTAGGCAAAATGAGCGAGGAAGAACGCAAGGCTAAGGTATTAGTAGTAGATAGCGATTTAGAGGGTTCCTGCGGTCTGAAAATTATCCACGATAAACATCCCGAAGTGTTTATTCCTTCCGGTATTATGGAACGGGGCAATCTTTCGGCAGCCGCTGGTTTTGGTATGGAAAAAGGTAAACAGGGAATTTTCGCCACCTTTGCCGCTTTTCTAGAAATGTGTATTTCTGAAATCACCATGGCGCGTTTGAATTATTCTAATCTTTTATGTCATTTTTCCCATTCTGGTATCGATGACATGGCAGATAATACCTGTCACTTTGGTTTGAATAATTTCTTTGCCGATAATGGACTGGATGACGGTTACGAAACCCGTCTTTATTTCCCGGCCGATGCGGCACAAATGACCGCTTGTGTCGAGGCAACTTTCCATCAACCCGGCCTACGTTTTATCTTCTCGACTCGTTCTAAAACTCCCAATATTCTTGATACTAACGGTAATAATTTCTTTGGCGATGGTTACACCTTTGTCCCCGGAAAAGATGAATTAATTCGGGAAGGCACTGCCGGTTATATCATCAGCTTTGGAGATGGTTTATACCGCGCTTTAGATGCAGTGGAACGCTTAAAACAAGAAGGTGTTGACGTGGGTTTAATTAATAAACCGACTCTCAATGTGGTGGATGAAGAAATTATCGCTAAAGTTGGTAGTTCTCCCTTTGTTTTAGTGGTAGAAGCATTTAACCGTCGTACGGGTTTAGGTAGCCGTTATGGTTCTTGGTTACTCGAACGCGGTTTAACTCCTAAATACGCCTATATCGGTACTCACCATGAAGGTTGTGGCGGTTTATGGGAACAATTCCCCCACCAAGGTATTGACCCAGTTGGTATCATTAGTAAAGTTAAATCTTTAATCGCTTAGATAGTATTTTAGGGTGGGCTTTAATCAGTAATCAGTAATCAGTAATCAGTCATCAGCGAACATCTTTAATAATTAAGATTTTAGCTTGGTTAAAAATTAGAACATTTGTACTAAAATTTTCCCAGAAGCCGTTTAAATCCATTACAACTTATAAACTTGAGGCACTTAAATCGCACAGTTGAGGGGAAATCCCCCTGAACTAGGTACGGTAAGCCCCTAGGAGCCGACAAACCAGTCAATCTAGAATAATCTCTAGGGTATAAAAGTAACCTCTTATAGAAAATGCAGCCAACCAATCCACAACAATTTACAGAAAAAGCTTGGGAGGCAATCGTCAAAACGCCGGACATTGCCAAACAGAACAGCCAGCAACAAATCGAAAGCGAACATCTAATGAAAGCCCTACTGGAACAGGAGGGATTAGCGGGCAGTGTCTTTAGTAAAGCTAATATTAGTCTAGCCCGTTTGCGGGATCGAACCGATGATTTTATCCGTCGTCAACCGAAAATATCTAACCCTGGCGACTCGATTTATTTAGGTCGTAGTTTAGATAGTTTACTCGATCGAGCAGAAAATTATCGCCGAGAATTTGGAGATGACTTTATCTCGATCGAGCATTTAATTTTAGGTTACGCTAAAGATGATCGCTTCGGTAAAAATATTTTTCAAGAATTCGGACTTACCGAAAGCAAGCTCAAGGAAATTATTCAAAAAGTCAGAGGTAGTCAAAAAGTGACCGATCAGAATCCAGAAGGCAAATATGAGGCCCTAGAAAAATACGGACGGGATCTCACCCAATTGGCACGGGAAGGTAAATTAGACCCCGTAATTGGACGGGATGACGAAATCCGTCGCACGATTCAGATTCTCTCGCGTCGGACTAAAAATAACCCGGTTTTAATCGGGGAACCAGGAGTAGGAAAAACGGCCATTGTCGAAGGATTAGCACAGCGGATTATTAACCGAGATGTGCCAGAATCTTTGTTGGATCGTACTCTTATTTCTCTCGATTTAGGTGGCTTAATTGCGGGAGCAAAATATCGCGGGGAATTTGAGGAAAGATTAAAATCTGTCCTCAAGGAAGTCACTGATTCCCAAGGCAATATCATCATGTTTATTGACGAAATTCATACCGTTGTCGGTGCGGGAGCCACTCAAGGGGCAATGGATGCGGGCAATTTATTAAAACCAATGTTAGCCCGGGGTGAATTGCGTTGTATCGGAGCCACTACCCTCGATGAATACCGCAAATATATCGAAAAAGATGCGGCGTTAGAAAGACGCTTCCAAGAGGTTTTAGTTGATGAACCAAATGTGGTCGATACTATTTCGATTCTTCGCGGTCTCAAAGAACGTTATGAGGTGCATCATGGGGTAAAAATTGCCGATAATGCTTTAGTGGCAGCGGCACTGCTTTCTAATCGTTATATTAGCGATCGCTTTTTGCCCGATAAGGCCATTGATTTAGTTGATGAAGCGGCGGCAAAATTGAAGATGGAAATCACTTCTAAACCGGAAGAACTCGATGAAATTGATCGCAAAATTCTCCAGTTAGAAATGGAAAGACTTTCTCTACAACGGGAATATGATCCAGCTTCGCGAGAACGGTTAGAAAAGTTAGAAAAAGAACTGGCTAACCTCAAGGAAGAACAATCGGGATTAAATGCCCAATGGCAAGGGGAAAAAGAGATTATCGATCAAGTTCGTGGGGTTAAAGAAGCGATCGAACAAGTTAATCTGGAAATTCAACAGGCCGAACGAGATTATGATTATAATCGCGCTGCAGAATTAAAGTTCGGAAAATTAACCGATCTGCAGCGGCAAATGTCCGCCCTAGAAACTCAATTGGCCGACAAACAAACCACCGGTAAAAGTTTATTAAGGGAAGAAGTTCTCGAATCGGATATCGCCGAAATTATCTCGAAATGGACGGGAATTCCTCTCAATAAATTAATCGAATCGGAAAAAGAAAAACTCCTCAATCTGGAAGAGGAATTACACGAAAGTGTCATCGGTCAAGAGGAAGCAGTCACAGCCGTGGCCGAAGCGATTCAACGTTCCCGCGCCGGTTTATCGGACCCCCACCGTCCCACGGCCAGCTTTATTTTCCTCGGTCCGACGGGTGTTGGCAAGACAGAATTGGCGAAAGCTTTAGCGCGCAATCTCTTTGACACCGAAGAAGCCCTAGTTCGCATCGATATGTCGGAATACATGGAAAAACACAGCGTTTCCCGTCTCATGGGCGCGCCTCCGGGATACGTCGGCTACGATGAAGGGGGACAATTAACCGAGGCAATCCGGCGTCGTCCCTACTCTGTCATCCTCTTTGATGAGATTGAAAAAGCCCATCCCGACGTTTTTAACGTTATGTTACAAATCCTTGACGATGGGCGCTTAACCGACTCTCAAGGTCATCTGGTTGATTTCAAAAATACAATCATTATTATGACCAGTAATATCGGTTCTCAATACATTTTAGACGTGGCTGGTGATGAGTCTCGTTATGAGGAAATGCAGGCCCGGGTGATGGAAGCAATGCGGAATAGTTTCCGTCCCGAATTCCTCAATCGTATCGATGAAACGATCATTTTCCACAGCCTACAAAAAGCGCAACTGCGATCGATTGTCAAACTACAGACAGCCAATCTCAGCGATCGCTTGATGGAACAAAAATTAGCCCTGAAACTTGCCGATATTGCTCTCGATTATCTAGCAGAAATTGGTTATGATCCAGTGTACGGTGCGCGACCCTTAAAACGGGCAGTACAAAGATATGTGGAAACTCCGATCGCTAAGGCAATTCTGCGCGGCGAATTCAAAGGGGGAGACACGATTTTTGTCGATGTGGCCGATGAAAGATTGACCTTTAAACGGTTAGCTTCCCCGGTAGTAACTGCTTAATTAGGGTTTGCTGAATAAGTCCCCAGAGGGAATCTAGAAGCTACACAACTGTTGACACTCCCCGCTCTAAAGAGACGGGGATTCTTGGTTCACAGAGATTACTTGCTTAGACAGAATTGCTTCTGAAAAAGTAGAGGTATTCTCTCCCCAAGCGTTTATTGGATCTAGC
>NZ_SFBY01000128.1:0-12872 GCF_007095505.1 Microcystis sp. M_QC_C_20170808_M3Col | reverse complement strand
CGTAAGACTTCTGTTAAAGAAGCAGCATCCCGGGTCGCGTCAACCCCATTCAGCGACCATTCTAAAAAGGTGGCGTGGTGAGGAATCGCCGTCCGTTTTACGGCGGCGAGGATGTCAACAACTAGGAAAAATAACTTCTAGGGGAGCGGGAATCATCTCGCTACGAAAGTCAAGAATCTGAACTAGGGTTTGCGGCAAAAAGTTTTTCGGTGGGGGTAGGGTGTAGGGTGTGGGGTGTGGGGTTTTACCGATTTTGAGGGGGTCAATTACCTAATTTTCAGGGAAAAAGTACCTCAATTTTACCCCCGATCACTCCAATGGTCAGCACTTTTTGAGGGGAAAAAAGTCTAAAAGTCTTATCCAGCAAGGTTTTTAGATTTATTCAGCCAGCCCTATTTAGGGGACCAGCGCTCTTGAATTTTATTAATCGCCCAGCTGACAATCGCCCCCGCAATTAAAATACTAATAGCAGGATTGAATAAGGGCAGCCAAAGACGCTGAAAAAGTTTAAATCCTAGGGGAATTCCCGTGGATTCACCGATAACAGCCAGGGCAAACCAGAGAAAGCCCGCTATTACTAAAAACACATCAAATATTAAGATTCTATTCAAACACTTGACAAATTGCTCTTTCATTGCATCAAAAACTTAGGTTATTTAACAGTTTATTCACGAAAAAGTATACCACTGTCACCTTGATCCCAAGCTCTCCAGAGCCAAGCTAGTCCGGCAGTAATGATTAAAACTTTAGTTAACCAATCTCCCCAGCGCACATATAAAGTTCTCGTATCCCGTCGATAAATTGTTTCGCTATGGATTTGATATCTATCCAGATCCGATAGCCAAAGGTGATTACCGTGGGGATCCACAAAAGCAGAATAACCTGTATTGGTGGCCCGGGCCATCCATCGATCAGTTTCGATCGCTCGCATGGTATCCTGAGCATGGTGTTGAGCGGGCATGGCGTGGCTATAATGGGCGTTATTAGAAGCAGTAATAATAAATTCGCCTCCCCTAGCAGTTTGACGGCGAAAATGTTCGGAAAAAGCCGACTCGTAACAAATGCCCACAATTATTTTACCGAAAGGGCTGTCAATAATTTGATCAGGATTTCCCTGGATTAAATGCGCTTGCAAGGGAGAAAGGCGATCAACAATTCCGCCCAAAATTTCCTGAAAAGGAACGTATTCGCCTAAAGGCACGAGAATTACTTTATCATACCGACTAATCACCTGTCCCTCGCCATCAATGGTCAAGAGACTATTGTTATAACCCTTGTCCACCTTGCCAAATGCACCTAACCAGATCGGCGTTTTTTTGGCTAAAATTGCCGAATAAATCGAGCTATTATTGACTAAGTTCTCCCAATAGTAGGGTAAGGCCGTTTCAGGAGTTAAGACGGCATCTACTCCTTGATCAGCGAGAATTTGATAACCAGAGGTGTAACCTTCGAGCGCCTTTTGAAATCCCAGGGGCGAAAGTTTAATCGTGTTGGCAATATTGCCCTGAATTACGCCAATTTTTATTCCTAAATCCCTTGACTTTTCGATCGGTTTATGGTAAACATTCCATCCCCAGAGATGGAGGCTCAAACAAATGAGGAGGGGTAAAGAGAGAAAAGCGAGATTTTGCCGCGATTGACGGATTAGGAGAAAGCTTTCGGCGATTAAACCGTTAATTGCCACAATTGCCGCCGTTACCGTCGTAAAACCCGATAATTTGCCCAATTGCAGAATCAATAAATTATGGGGACTTTGACTATAAGCAAGGGTAGTCCACCAGAGAGGGGATTGACTCCAGAGAGATTCTAACCCACACCAGAGGGCAGTGCCGATGAAAACCCGTAGGAGGGCATCCCTAAAAGATGACTGATTAACACTTTTGTTGACATAAAACATAACTAACGTCCAAGTTAGCACGATCGCCGTTCCCCAAAAAGTAATAAACAACCAACAAAACAGGGCAATTAACAAACTCGCTAACCAGGGGACACCCATCCACGTCATCGGGTGAATTCCCGTGATCCAGAATAAAGCCAGTCCATGGTAGGCAAAACCCCAGCCAAAACCGTATAAAAGCGGTTTTTTTAGGGATTTTTCCGCTAATCTCACAACAATCCACAGGGGGACTAGAGAAATCCATGCGAGTAACCACCAAGAAACCGGCGCTACTGTTAACCCCATCCCCACACCGGCCAAAATTGCCCAGAGAAAACGCACCATCTTTTACTCAAGTCAGGTTGAACTCGTCTGACCTACTAGATCAGAGTAGCTAGAGGGAAGACAAAAAACAAGAGAAATACAGAAGTTAATTGATTAGTTCGCTCTAGATCAAAAACAATTGACAAAAATCGCTAAATGCCTTTCTATATAAGGGTTCCATCCCTTATAACCCCCGTCCATTGCATAACACAAACCGAAGAGCCAAGTTTTTCAGCACATCTACAATAGAGCAGTTAGCGAGTAAAAAAGCCCTTCCATGAGATGCTATGGCAAGCTATAGACTCAGACAAACAGGGATATGGGGAATATCACCCTCACCCTGAAAGCCTAAACTCGGACTGAATAAGTGATTGAATACATGGATAATTTTAACCCCAAATTAACGGCTCTGGCTCTTGTCTTGAATGTTGAGGAAAATCTCGAAGATATTTTTCGGAAAATAGCTAGTATGAGCGCTCATCAATTGCAAGCGCGGCACTGTTCAATTATGTTAAGCTCTCCACAGGAATTAAAAGGGGAAATTACCGATTATCTAGAAGTTTTTGCCCATTATGATGATCTATCACCTTTGGCTGATCAAGAAATAATTAAACTCGATCAAGTTATTGCCGACAGTGTAGCGGCCACAGGGAAACCTTTACTAATTAAGGATATCACTCGATCGCCATTTTCCACTGCAGCCCCTTATCCCAAAAGATCAAATAATAATAGTTTTATCTCCGTACCGATTATCCTAAACGAGCAGGTAATCGGAGTAATTAATCTCAGTTTTCCCCTAGACAAAAAACATTTTGAACCATTAGATTTAGAAATCTTGCAGTTATTCGCTCAACAGGCTGCCCAATCCCTGCAAATTTTTCATTTGCAAGGGATATTAAAATCTCGTTTTGTGGCTATGGCAGTGACTAGAGAAATAGCAGAAATTCAGTCCGAACATTTGATCGCTGTCCCTCCTTATCCCCCGAAATTAGCCAAAATTGTCGCTAAGGCTTTTTTTAAAGAATTAACTCAGGCCGGTTTTGGAACCCATCAAGTTATTGAGATTGCTAATGAGGTTTTGAATTTACTACAAAAGACCCTTAATAAACATAGAAATCGTCTGGAAGGAAAAGATTGAGTCCTAGTCAAGGGTTAAAATCGACTAACTTGCCACTCCGGTGCAGTCCTAAGAAGTAATTGAGATAGTTAACAGCTTAATTGTCCGTTGTTTACTGATTACCGCTGCCATCCTGCCGTCCTAATTCATAGACACCAGAGGCAACACAGGCGAGAATACCGACACTAATCGGCCAACTTTTTCCTAAACTAATCTCGATTAACCAATCGGAGAAACCGCCGAGAATGAGAAAGGGAATAATACTAAAGATAGAGGCATAAAAAGCATTTTGGGATTCTCTGGCGACGCGAGTTTTTTCAAACTCCTCTAGGGAAGTATAGAGGAAACGCTCGGCAAAATTAAACCAGCCATAGAAAATTTCTATAAACCAATTTCGCACCCCAGCTAACCCCAGATACAATGCTAAAGACCAGAGACAGCTACCGGCAATAAAGGCCGGGGAAATATTGATAGTGAAGGGCAGAAAGTCGATTACCATAAATGAGGGCCACAGAAGTGGTAAATTTGAGTGAGCGGCTTGATCGATCTTAACAAGTCTTGACCCTTGCACCAAAAAGTTGACATCCTCACCGCCGGGGCCGGACGGTGATTTCCAAACCTGACGATTTGGGTTTCTGCTTGGGGTCCCTTACCGGGTTTCGCAGCTGCCTTGACAGATTTACCCCCCTCTGGTCAACAGGTCGCCACCAAGACTGGGAAAATGGCGAAATTCAACTCAAACCCCTTCGCTGATTTCTCTGTGTTCTGACATGGAGAGCTTTATTTTCAACTAATCTTACACCGCCCAAGGTGCGCCGCAATAGCGACTCTTGTTCTGCTGTCGGGTAAAATCGGTAGCGATAGGCTTTCCCCATACCTGACGTTCTGGCATATATCTTGTAAATGCGCTAGTATTTAACAGTAAATCCAACCTAGAACGGCGGGGTTTCAGACCCAATTTTTTTGATGAAAAGTTTTTTTAAGAAACCTTATCGGTTAGGAATTTTGATGCTTGTATCGACAAGTTTAATGGCCTGTAGTGCCTTAAACTATAGCTCTTTTGCGGAACTCGGATCATCTTTCTCTCCCTCTCCTTCTCCCTCTCCCTCTCCTTTAGATGCGGCAACTTTACTTGTTTTAGAGAATAAAATCTATCAACAGGTCAATCGCTATCGTCAATCTCGTAATTTATCTCCCCTACTGTTAAATCGAGCAATTTCGCAACAGGCAAGATTACATAGCCAACGTATGGCCTCGGGTTTAGTTCCTTTTAGTCATCAAGATTTTGACAAAAGAGCGCAAACTATTGGTGTTTCGGTTCCCTATCAAGCGGTGGGGGAAAATGTGGCAGTTAATCAAGGTTATGATGACCCGGTAATGATTGCTGTGGATGGCTGGATTAAAAGTCAAGGTCATCGGGAAAATATGGAGGGAGATTTTGATAGTACCGGGATTGGAGTAGCGACGGATAATCAAGGGAAGTTATACTTTACTCAAATATTTCTAAAACGTCAATCCGCTCCCGTTTCTACTAATCCTCTTAGCTACGATCCTATCCAGAATCAATCTTTTTTAATCACCCTCGAAGAAAACACTAATTATCAAGTTAATCGCTACCGAATTTCTCAAAATTTACCGCCCCTACGTCTCGATGCTCGTATTAGTCATGAAGCTCGCTTATTTAGTCAAAAAATGGCCCATAAACAGGCTCCTTTTAGTCATGATGGTTTTGAGGGAAGAGTCAAGGCAGTACAAAGGAAGATTCCTTTAGAAAAAATGGGCGAAAATTTGGCTTTTATGAAGGGATATCCTGACCCCGTTAGCGTTGCCGTCAAGGGTTGGATTAATAGCCCCGGCCATCAAAAAAATATGGTTGGTGATTATAATCTCACCGGTATCGGTATCGCTAAAAATAATGTTGGTGAATATTATTTTACACAACTTTTTGTTAAAAAGCGTTGACAAAATCCCCCCAATGATATTTAAATTTAATTACCAGTTTTTAACATCAGTGATCAGTTATCAGTGATCAGTGATCAGATTTGAGTTATCAGATTTGAGTTTTCAGTGGACAGTCTTAAGTGAGGAGTATTAAATGGCATTAACAGTGCTGTCTTTTTACTGATTACTGATTACTGATTACTGTTTACTGTTTACTGTTTACTGAAAAAAGCTCTCCTAACCCCTAACTATATGAACTTAGACAATTTTCAAGTGTGCGATCGAGATTTAAGCGATGACCTATTATCCCGTTATTTAGGGGTTAATTCGATCGCTGTAGATACAGAAACTATGGGATTAATTCCAGGGCGCGATCGACTGTGTTTAATTCAACTCTGTGATCCCAGTGGTTTTGTCACCGCTATTCGGGTTTTTAGGGGGCAAACAGAGGCTCCTAATCTGAAAAAGGTCATGGAGGATGAGCAGATAGAAAAAGTCTTTCATTTCGCCCGTTTTGATGTGGCTCAATTGTCCCAAACTTTTGCCATTGCCACTCAACCGATTTTCTGTACCAAAATCGCCAGTAAACTGGCTCGGACTTATACCAGCAGTCACGGTTTAAAAAGCCTCGTGCAGGAATTGGAAGGGATAGAATTAGACAAAACCGCTCAGAGTTCTGATTGGGGAAATGCCGCTAATCTTACCCCACAACAACTGAGTTATGCTGCTAACGATGTGCGCTATTTATTGTCAGTGCGAGATAAATTAATTGTGATGCTGCAAAGAGAAGAAAGATGGGAATTAGCCCAAAAATGCTTTAGTTGTATCCCCATCTTCACCGCTTTAGATTTACAGCAATACAAAGATATATTTGAGCATTAGTCGGCAAAAGTTACAGCCTATATTTTGCCAATAATACCAAATCGGTTTTTAATAGTATGATTGACTCCCAATCGAACCTTAAAAACCCAGTTATGGATTGTTTCTCCCCACTCCCCACTTCCCCACTTCCCCATTTCCCCCCGCAACGCGCACGAAGTGGTCTCCCCACTCCCCTCACTGATTACCGACAACTGAAAATGCTCTCTACTGCCAAAAGCTGCCAAGATCACAAAAAAGACCGCTATGATCGAAAATAGAAATCATCGTCATTGGTAGAGAATAGGTAAAAAATCTATGACATCTTATGCGGCCTCCTCTGCACGAGCCGAAATGAGCGAACTTCGGCGCCTAAAAACCCTACTACCGCCAGAATTACAAAGTTGGGTAACGGTAGAAGGTTCCACAGAGGTTAACCCCCCCCTGATCCGTTGTGAAGAAATTGGCAGAGATGAGGTAGAAATTCAGATAGATTTAGCCAAATGGGAAAATTTAGCCATTGATCAGCGTAATCTGCTCTTTTGGCATGAAGTCGCCAGGATTCAAAATGATAGTATTCCCCGGGAAGGCTGGGAAATGGCCGCCCTCGCTATTGGCTTAGGTGGTGCGGTGGGGGAATTATGGGTACAGGATGGTTTATTATTGCTTTTGGCCATGGGATTATGTGGGATTTCCGGTTATCGTCTCTGGCGCAAAAATAATGGCGATAAAATTCTCAAAGAAGCGATCGAAGCTGATGAAAAAGCGATCGCCCTGGCCACCCGTTTCGGTTATTCTCTCCCCAACGCCTACAAGAGCCTAGGCAGTGCCTTTAAAACCCTAATTGAACAAACCCCTAACCGTCGTCTGCGTAAGCGTTATGAGACCCGTTTAGATGCCCTGAGAAAGGGTGCAGCCAAAGCGAAGGCCCAAACCCAAGGCCGTCCGCCCCTAGGTGAGATTCGTTAGCCGATAATTACAGGTAATCTCTGACATTACCCATTGGTATTTGCGGAAAAGTGTAGTAAACATTTAAGTAGGTCATCAGGCCTTGTTCATCTATCAAACCACCTCTTTGTGTCGATGACTTCCCAAATTCCTGAAACACGTTTTCTGATCATTCCGATGGAGTATCCGGTTTTGCGGATGCCGGATCGCTTGACTGTCTTGGAAGCAGTACAGTTCAAGGATCTGTTTCACCATCTCATCGCCCAAACACCCACTCCCGAAAAAGTCATTCTGGATCTGAATGCCACTCAATTTATGGATAGTAGTGGTGTCGGTGCTTTAGTCCATAATCTCAAAGCGGCCAGGGCAGAAAATATCGAGTTAGTGCTGGCTAACGTCCATCCCCCAGTGATGGGGGTTTTATCGATTACGGGACTAGATCAATTATTCACTTTCCAAACCTCCCCCCTAGCAGCCCAAGAAAAGAGCTTTACTGCCAATGAAAACCATCTACCGGAAACCCATCCCTCGATTCGCAGTTGGTTAAAGCGCGGTCTTGACATTGTTGGTGGGATCGTGGGTTTATTAATCACGGGGGTTATTTTTATCCCCATTGCCATCGCTATTAAGTTAGACAGTCCGGGTCCAATTTTTTTTAGTCAAACCCGCTGCGGTTGGTTGGGAAAGGAATTTAAAATTCTTAAGTTTCGTTCCATGTGTGTGGATGCAGAAGCACTCAAGGATAAAATCCCCAATCAAGCGGAGGGAGCTTTTTTTAAAAATAAAAATGATCCGCGGATTACCCGGGTAGGAAAATTTTTACGTCGCACCAGTTTAGACGAATTGCCCCAGTTTTGGAATGTGATCACCGGTGAAATGAGTCTTGTTGGCACTCGTCCTCCCACCCCCGATGAGGTGGAACGCTACGATGTTCCCCAATGGCAACGTTTAGATGTAAAACCCGGTATGACCGGGGAATGGCAGGTGAATGGTCGCTCTCAGGTGCGTAATTTTGAAGAGGTAATTCAACTAGATTTGCGCTATCAAGAAAATTGGAGTTTAGGCTACGATCTACAACTGATTTTTAAAACAATTTTGATTCTCTTTCAAAAAAACAGTGGTGCCTTCTGAAGTCTTAAATTCCCCTTCTTTCCCCCTCCAATTCCATCTACAAGTCCAGACGGAATTGGCAGCTTTAATCCCAGTCCTACAATGGTTTGAATCTCACGGCCGCTCTTTTCTACCCGACTCGGTGCTTTGGCAGTGTAAGGTGGCTTTAGCAGAAGGATTTACTAATACTGTCCGTTACGCTCACCAACATTTACCACCGACCACACCGATCGATCTAGAATTAACTTTACAGTCCCATTCTCTAGAAATAAAAATATGGGATCACGGTCAACCTTTTGATCTGCAAGCAAAACTTGATTCTCTACAACAACATCCCGTCGCACCTTTGGAAATGGAAGGCGATCGAGGATTAATTTTTATGCGTTCTTTTACTGATACTTTACAATATATCCGCACTGCCAGAGGGAGAAATTGTTTAATTCTCCAGAAAAGTTTTTAAGCTAATTTATCCCTTGCTAGAAACTCTGTCCATGACACAGGTTTCCAGACGAGAAAAAAGAATTATGCCACCACCCACACCCCAGACAAGGGTGGGGAGATGTCCGCAGGGTGCTTTGAGAGAGAAAGTAATTTGATCGTAGTATAACCACTTGTTATTAACTTGCCAACCGACTTTTGCTCCAAAAGCGTTCCATTTTTGTTGATCATAATTGCCGCTTCCTCCCAAACTTTCATAGATTCTTTTCTGAACAGATATACCGAATTTTCCCTGACTATATTTTAACCAGAGTTGATTGATAGTGGCTAAATCTTCACGGGGAAAGTTATCTATGTCTTCTATCTTCAGATATTTTTCTTTAGTTCGATCGGCAACTTTTAAGAATAAATTAGCCGTTTCTTGATCTGCCTCTTGCCATTTTTCTCGCACTAATAAATCCCGTAGGTTAGTGTAATCAATTGCCTTGGCACTTTTGAGGTTAATTTCCTCCCTGGTGGCGGCTGGAAAAACTGGCAAAACCGTTTCTTGAATTGTATTCTGTGATCGGGGTTTTGGCGGAATCACGACGGCTAATTTTACTGCTAACTCTTGCAGGACTTCCCCGGCTGATTGATAACGTTTTTTGGTGCCAAATTCAATTAATTTATCTAAAATTTTACCTAATTCAACACTAACAGGATTATTAATCAGGTACTGTCTCCATACCCATTCATGTTCACTCACATCGAATAATTCAAAGGGAGATATTCCCGTTAATAAATAGATACAAGTGACTCCCAAACTATATAAATCACTGCTATTAATCGCTTTGCCATTGCTTTGTTCTGGGGCGATATATCCCGCCGAACCGATCACTGTTCCTGTCAGGGAAAGATTAGCAACAGTCATAAATTTAGAGGCACCGAAATCAACTAAAATTATTTTATTATCGCTGTGTCTCCTAATTATATTAGCTGGTTTAATATCCCGATGAATGACTCTTTTAGCATGGATAAAATCAAGAATTGGCAAAATTTCTAATAAAAGATGTTTGATCTTTTCCTCATTGAAAACTCCCTCGCTTTGTAATTCTTGTTCTAGATTTTCTCCCTCAATATATTCTTGAACAAGATATTGTCGCCCATCATTGCTGGTAAAATAGGCATAGAGGGAGGGAATTTGTGGGTGTTGACCGAGATTATCTAAACTAATCGCTTCTTCTTTAAATAATTCCGCCGCTTTCTTGAGAGCATTACTGCCTTGAGCGCTAGGAAAAAATTGTTTAATCACACAATAAGGTTTAGAAGGTTTATCCTCATCAATTGCTTGAAAAGTTTTACCGAAACCTCCTTGACCAATTAATTTTATAGCACGATAACGATCTTTTAGTAATAATTGAAAGCAACATTTTTGACAGAATTTATCTGTAGGATCATTGTTATATAGACAATCGGGATTAAGACATAAACTCATGGCTTGTTTAAACAGGGATAGGTAAAATGTTTCAGTGAGCAGTAAACAGTAAACAGGTATAAAGATAAAGATAACTAACTAATTAACTTAAAACTTACATCTGATAACTTAAAACTTACATCTGATAACTGATAACTGATAACTGATAACTGATAACTGATAACTGATAGCTAAATCGAGGTTTCTTCCTCTAGCCAAATTTCTGGCTGTTGATTTAATAAAAGCTGGGCTGCCTCTAACATATCATCGACAATATCGCGCAAATCTGTCTTATTATCGATATAAGCTTTTAACGCTTCCATAGGATCTAATTGATTACCCACCCCTAATTCCGGTAAACGGGGACGGGTTAATTGACTAATTAACTCAGCCCGAATACTATAACTATGGGCAGTTTTTAATGCTTCGTCAAGCTGATTGGTGTTGATTAGTTCTAATTGTTCACTGCGAATTTTATAAACTAAGCGGATAACTGCTTCCTGAATATCGTGTTTTTTGAGAGCTTTCAGCAATTCTTTTTGGGGGTTTTCTGCCTCGGAAACATCCACTTCGATGGAACGGAAAGGACGCACGGGTAAAGGACAAAATTCCCATTTAACCTCTCCTTTAGCCACTTCTATTAAAACATAGCCCTTATCTTCTTTTTCCTCGCTAAAATCCACTCGATCGATGCTACCGGGATAGATAATGGGCGGATCATTGCTAGGATTAAGATTTTGGTGTTTGTGAACATGACCGAGGGCAACATACTCGAATTGTGGACGATTTAGCAGCGATAAAGGTACGGTAAAACCTTTACCAACCGCTAAAAATCTTTCTGCTCCTAAACTAGCTCGATCGGCCATTAAATGGGCTAATAAAACTGTTGGTAAACTTGTATCTAATTGGCGAATTTCTCCTTCTAAAACCGGTTCCAAACGGTTAATTAACAATTCATTTACCCCACTCAAGGATAAACCCTCGGTTTCGGGACGGGTTAAGAGAGTGGCGCGGGTTAACCAAGGTAAAGTAATTACTTGGATATCGCCGTTGCGGGTGGTGATGCGATGGGTGGTCAGGCGATCGCCAACAATAAACCCCGGCACCGCTAGGGTACGATAGATGGAGAGACTGACACCGCCATTACCCTGAGAATGTTGATCGTGATTACCCACTAATAACACCGTCGGGATATCAGCATCGGCAAGACGACGGAATTGACTGGCAAAAGCTTCGTGAACAAAAGGAGGAGGAGTGGCATCGGGAAAGGCATCTCCCCCAAAAAGCACTAGATCCACAGGGGAGGCAATAGCCCGATCGATACAGAGGCTCAAACTGCCCATAAAATCCTCTAAACGCGTGTTTAATCCCGTTTTTGGGTTTAAACGCCCATGGGAAAAACCACTCCCCATGTGAATATCCGATAAGTGCAGTATTTTAATCATGGTAAAGAAAAAACAGGCGCAATTAAGTACACCTGTTCAGGATTATTTTCCTAATTTTTTATCGCCATCTTGACGACGGCGATCCCGCCATTCTGTAGTCGTCAGGTAGAGAATGCCACCACTAACGACAACGAGGAGAATTAAGGCGACTAGAAAGAGAGTGTTAAGAATCAGGGATGTTTCCATGGTATCTATAGATTACCTAGAAACCGTTACGACCCCAAACCACCATGGCGATCGACCAAGTGAAAAGGGCGAGAATGCTAACCCAACCAAGTGTCAAAATATCCATAATTGCCTTTGTTAAACGAAATACTTAGGAGTTGACACTCTCCGCCCTAAAAGTGCGGAGATTCTTGGGCTGAATCTTGCCGCTACTAGCAAAGCTAATTTTGGTCTTACAGTTTCATGTCTAGTCCGACTACACCTACAAGGTAAGCACTCTTAAAGACTACTCCCCAAGCGTAAATTTCTGTGTGTCCCACAGTATTTAATTGTTTTTCGCTCTTACCATGTGGACTTACGACGAAAGCTTTTGTACCAGTGATGGTTAGAGATTTAGGGATTACGGAGTGTCGCTTGTTTCCTGCGTTCCCAAAGTCAACGACTCAATTTAATGCTAACATAAAGTCGCCCTAAAGGGCGAGGTTTTCAACCCAAATTTTCGATAATACTTCATCAGTGACTCCGTTTTAGAGAGGCGATCGTGCAAATTACGCTCAAGGAAAGAATCGAATCCATACAGGTGGGGAGTATCTCGGCGCTGGCTTTCCTGGTTCCCTATCTGCTATTTTTAATTGTCGATCGAGTATTTTTAGGGGAATCGATCACAGTAATTGGCACTTTTGTCAAGATATCAGGGGCGATAATTAGCGGATTTCTCTTTGGTGTCACCTATCGTTATGTCGTCCGTAACGATGATAATCCCCATCTCAAAGATGGTACAGTGGCAGCTTTTGCCCTAGTCCGCGGCCTAGTTCCCCTACAATTATCCACAGACTTGATCGCCGACAGTGGGCGCTTAAGTCTCTTTCTGGGAGAGAGCTTTATCTGTTTTTTATCCTCTCGTCTGCTGTTAGAGTTGACTAAGCTGCGCCAATAATCGATCATCTTTTTGTCCTGGAGATAGGAGTCAGGAGTCGGTCGTCAGGAAATAGGGTGATAGGGTTTTGGGGTGATAGGGTGATGAGACAGCTTCCCCACTTCCCCACTTCCCCACTTCCCCACTTCCCCACTTCCCCACTTCCCCACTTCCCCACTTCTCCACTTCCCCACTTCCCCACTTCCCCACTTCCCCACTTCCCCACTTCCCCACTTCCCCACTTCCCCACTTCCCCACTTCCCCACTTCCCCACTTCCCCA
>NZ_SFBY01000127.1:0-3444 GCF_007095505.1 Microcystis sp. M_QC_C_20170808_M3Col | reverse complement strand
ACTAAAACGCTTGTGGATTCGGTCTGACGGGGGCATAGTCTTCGGATTGTGTCTAGTTAAGAGGAGTAGAAGCAAGAATCTCCCGTCACAGCGTAGCTTGACGGCGAGAGTGTCAAAATTCTAGTTTTTCTAATAGTTGATGTAATCTGGAGGGGTCTTGCAGATAAAGATAGCCGAACAGGGTTTCTAAACTGCTGGCCTGCTGATAGACTTGGGCTGTCAGACGACGGCGTTTTCCCGTGACCGCATTGCGTCCCCGGCGCAGAATTTCTTTTTCTTGGTCTGTCAGATAGGGCTGCAGTTGTTCTAAATCTAAAGCCTGTTGTTCGGCCCTGACTTTGCCCACCACCTGAGCGTGATAGTCTCCCAGACGCTGGGGCGGCAGTAAATAATAGGTGCGGATGTATAATTCATAAACAGCATCCCCCAGATAGGCCAGGGAAGCGGGCGATAATCGGTCAAGACCCTCTAGGAGTTGTGACCCCTCGCCACTTAGCTGTAAGCGAATTTTTTCGAGAGGAGATTCCACGATTTACGCTTTTTCCAGATATTCGATCGCAGCTTCTAGGGTGGGTTGCAGGGAAAAAAACTGCTCCAATCGCACCAGTTTTACGGTTTGAGTTACCCGCGCATTGGTAACAATTTGTAAACTGCCCCCTGCGGTTTTGGCCTTTTTCACCAATTTTACTAAGGCCCCTAAACCGGAGCTATCGATAAAATCAATCTGAGCGAGGCTAATAATCACATCCTTGGGACCTTGCTCCACATAGCCTTCGATCACCTTACAAAAAGTCGGTTCGGAAAAGGCATCTAAAAGACCCGTCAAACGGAAAATTTGGTATTTATCTCTGACCTCACGCGTACCTCGCAAGCTGACGGTCAAGTTAATTGCTTCTGGAATAATCGCCTCCTAGCTCTAGAGCCGTAAAAATCAAAACCTTAGTATATCCTAAAAATTTACGACCGATCCTTTTTTGCTTCCCGCATTAAATCAACAAATTTGGCGAACAGATAATCGGCATCGTGGGGGCCGGGACTGGCTTCGGGGTGGTATTGTACCGAGAAAAAGGGCAGAGACTTGTGTTTTAAACCCGCTACGGTGCGATCATTGAGGTTGAGATGGGTAATCTCCACTTGCGGATTTAAAGAGGCTTCCTGCACCGCAAAACCGTGATTCTGACTGGTAATTTCCACCTGTTGCCGCAGTCCACAGGGTTGATTTAACCCGCGATGGCCAAATTTCAGTTTAAAGGTTTCTGCTCCTAGGGATAGCCCCAAAATTTGATGACCCATACAGATGCCAAAAGTGGGTTTTTCCCCTTGCAAAAGTTGCTTGGCTAGGGCAATACCTTCGGTGACAGCCGCCGGATCTCCCGGTCCGTTAGAAAAGAAAATACCATCGGGATTATATGCGGCGATTTTTTCCGGGGGAGTGTCGGCGGGAACCACGATCACCCGACAACCGTAGCTGGCTAAACGCCGGAGAATATTGCGTTTGATGCCAAAATCGATCGCCACCACCGTTAACGGTTCTTGATCACTATCAATTGGTGCAAATTCCCAGGCGGACGGGGTGGGAGTCGTCCATTCGTACACTTCCTTCGTGGTAACTTCTTTAACGAGATTTAACCCCGCCATACTGGGGGCTGCCTGCACCAGCCGCAGTAAATCGTGATAATCCAGTATTTCCGTAGAAATTGCCCCATTCATCGCCCCAACCGAGCGAATTTTGCGGGTCAAAGACCGGGTATCGATGCCATAGATGCCAATAACATGATGAGCGGCCAGATAATCCGGTAGGGATTGGGTAGAACGCCAATTACTGGGCCGGTGGCAGATATTTTTGGCGATCGCTCCTTTCACCTGGGGACGAATTGACTCCTCATCCTCGGGGTTAACCCCCGTATTTCCCAATTCCGGATAGGTAAAAGTGACGATTTGACCAGCATAACTGGGATCGGTGAGGACTTCCTGATAACCAGTCATCCCCGTGTTAAAGACAACTTCGCCGACGGTGGTTCCCTTGGAGCCGAAGGAATAACCCTCGTAAACCGTACCATCGGCCAGAACTAATAAGGCTTTTTGACTAGCAGCACTTGATATCATCGTCAATTTTTTAATCTTGAGTAGTGGTGAGAAACAGAAGTCAAGGATAGACTAGAACAGGGACTAGAAAACGAATTGCTTAGTTTTAATTGGCTAGAGCGTTTTATGATTAAGAGTACATCCGCTCAAGGACAACAGTTTCCCCTGACTAGCCATCGGCAAGATCCTATCGCTTAAAAAATAACTATATAAGTAATATGAGTCCAAGAAAACTGACTGATGCCACGAAAAAAGAAATTCTTAAGCTTTATCGGGAAACGGAGGCCACCACTTCCACCTTAGCCGAGCGTTATGGCGTGAGTAGTTCTACGGTCAGTCGTTTTCTCAAAAATTCTTTTTCTAGCGAGGAATACGAGCAATTAATCCAGAAAAAACGCTTGGCCCGCAATCCTCGTGGTTTCGAGGAGGAGGGAGCAGCCGCGGATTTATCGGAAAAAGCGATCGAGGTGATTAGTTTTCGGGCAGCGCGCATCGAAGCTAAGGATGAGTGGGATTTTGAGCAACCGCTCGCTTCTGTGGAACAATTAACCCTGTTAATGGATACCTCTTACCCGCCAGAAGCAGATAATTCGGAAGATACAGAAATTAATGGCGATAAGCCTCTAGAAAACGCTAATTTAAACGAGTTTTTCGTCGAAGCTATCGAGGAAGAGGAGGAGGAAGATGAGCTTGACGAGGATTGGGATGAAGAGGAGGATGAAGATGAAGATGAAGATGAAGACGAGGAGGAGGAGGAACTAGCGGGCAGCTATTTAGGCCCGACTATCGTTAAAACAGCCCAATTACAGATATTACCCCTATCGGCGGCGGCTTTTCCCAAAACCTGTTACTTGGTGATCGATCGCGCTGCCGAATTAATCACCCGTCCCCTCAAGGATTTTGCCGAATTGGGTAAGGTTCCCCCTCAGGAAATCCAGCAGCGCACCCTCCCCATCTTTGAAAGTCATCGCATCGCTCGTCGTTTCTCCAAGCGCAAGGAAAAAGTGATTAAAGTTCCCGACGGTCGCCTGATCGAAAAAGCTCACGCTCAACTGGAAGCTAAAGGTATCACCCGTCTGCTCATGGATGGTCGTATCTACGCTTTAGAGTAGGGAATTAGGGGATAGGAGACTCCAGCAGGCTCCCTGCAAGGGGAAGCCAAAAAAGGAAAAAAGCGTTGAGAACAATAACCAGATGGTGACTGTTCTCAACGCTTTCTGTCAAGTCTGATTGAGATGCTCTTACCGAAATTTTGGGTTAAAGCCCCGTCCTTTTAGGACGGCTTTTTAAACTATAGCTTGTTAACTTAACTTTTATTGTGCTATACTGATTTTATCTAAGTACCCCGTGGGTAAAATG
>NZ_SFBY01000126.1:0-9484 GCF_007095505.1 Microcystis sp. M_QC_C_20170808_M3Col | reverse complement strand
ACTACAAGAAGGATAATGCAAGGTTTTTGAAAGTCCCAATCCTATTTTCTTGCACTAACATCGGACTTTAACAGGTCAAAAGCTTTATTTTAAAAGGGTTTTACCATTATTCAGCAGACTCTAAATATACCTTAAATCAATGAATACCCCGATGAAGAAAGATTTATTATAAAAACTTCCGCCATCCCCTCACAAGACATTGAGAGAATTATCCAGAGAAAAGCACAATTTAAACAAAATCCAGAACTTCATACTTATCAAGGAGAAATAAACAATGCCTAAAACCACAGATGCCATAAAAATCATTCATCAAATAAAATAAGGACGCTGCCACTTGCGTCCTCAAGGTATCTGGAAAAGGCTTTTTTCCTAGACTTTCCGAGAGTAGTATTCCACTACTAACAGTTCATTAATCGAGAGGGCAATCCATTCTCTTTCCACAACGCCATTAACTTTGCCCACAAGGGTATTTTTGTCAAATTCCAAATGACTCGGCAGGTTGGCTAAACCGGGGTATTCCATATTTCTTTTGACTAGATCCTGGGAACGCTCTTGATTTCTGACTCCAATCACATCACCCGGACGGCACTGATAACTGGCAATATCCACAACTCTACCGTTAACGGTGACGTGACCGTGATTGACTAATTGTCGAGCCCCCGGAATTGTCCCAGCCATACCGAGACGGAAAACGGTATTATCCAGACGCATTTCTAAGAGTTGCAGCAGCACTTGACCAGTGGAACCAGTAGCCCGGCGAGCTTTGCGGACATAGCGAATTAATTGTTTCTCGCTGACACCGTAGTTAAAACGCAGTTTTTGTTTTTCTTCTAGACGAATGGCATATTCTGAACGTTTTTTGCGGGCCTGGCCATGTTGCCCGGGTGCATAGGCACGACGGGCATTTTTACGGGTTAAGCCTGGTAATTCCCCTAAACGACGCACAACGCGCAAGCGCGGTCCTCTATAACGAGACATACAGACAGTCTGCTCCTATTTAAATTTATCCCAAAACTATTATCGTAGCACAAATTAAGTAATTTAGTTGGGGTGTGGGGAGAGGGGAGAACGGAGTGGGGAGAAAAAAGCTGATCACTGATTCAGGCCTGATGGCAGGTGATGTATTTTTTTCGTTAAAGATGAGGCTAATCTCTGCCATCTTAGGGCATACTGTGAGTGTAACTAAGCACTATATTACTCAGGTTGCTTTCCCACTCCTTCCCTAGCTGAATCTCTATCTTGGAGAAGCCATAGTCATGATCGAAATGAAAGTCGCTGGAATTGCCCTAGACGCTATCACTCGCAGTCCCATTGTACTGCTCAAGGATGGTTCCGAGCGTCGCGCTCTACCTATCTACATCGGACAAGATCAGGCTAAGGCCATTATGACCGTCCTCGAACAACAAAAACCCCCTCGTCCCCTCACCCACGATTTGATCGCTAATATTTTTAAAGTTTGGGACATGGATTTAGAAAAGATTATCATCCATTCTCTCCAAGATAATACCTTTTATGCTGTTCTCTGTCTCCAGCGCGGCGAAGTCAAAAAAGAAATCGATTGTCGTCCCAGTGATGCGATCGCTATTGCTCTGCGTACCAACAGTCCTGTCTGGGTAATGGAAGAAGTGATCGCTTCTGCTTCTATCCCTGTCGATCGTGACGCGGATGAAGAGGAACGTCAAGCTTTTCGCAATTTCGTCTCCAATCTTAGCCCCTCAGACCTGATCCAACGTCGCGGTGATTTTAGTGATCAGTGAAATTTCAGGAGTCAGGAATCAGGGGGCAGCTTTATTCTCCCCACACTCCACACCCCACACCCCAATACCTTCTAACTGATAACTGATAACTGATAACAAGGGCCGAATCTAAGACCTAATTGGTTAAGCTAAAAGCTTTGATGTGCTTAGTTTCTAACCTTCTTTTTAGGTAGGAGAATTGTCAGATTCTGTCTTTTGCACGAGTGCCTGTTGCCTCTTGCCTTCAAAAGCTGACAACTGATAACTGATCACTGGTAACTGATCACTGATAACTGGTAACTGATCACTGATAACTGATAACTGAATCAATGCGTTATCGACGATTTGGCCGTACTAATTGGCAATTTTCGCTGTTTTCCCTGGGGACAATGCGCTGTTTGTCCTCAGAGTCGGTGTTTACCGCAACAGTTGATCGCGCCCTAGAATTGGGGATTAATCACCTAGAAACAGCCAGAGGTTACGGTAATAGCGAAGTTTTTCTCGGTCGCTACCTGCAGCGTCAAGGGGTGCGGGAGCAAGTTTATCTGACTACGAAATTGGTCCCCACTCCCGATCGCCAAACTATGGAAAAAGCGATCGCCGAATCCCTAGAACGATTACAATTAAATTACCTGGATTGTCTAGCAATTCACGGTATTAACACCTGCGAGCATTTAAACTGGATTAAAGACCCGCAAGGCTGCATGAAAGCCGTTTTTATGGCCCAAGAAGCTGGAAAAATCGGTCATATTGGCTTTTCTACCCATGCACCCCTAGAAATTATTCTGGAGACGATCAATACAGATTTCTTCGCTTTTGTCAATATCCATTACTATTTTTTTTGGCAAAGACAGCAACCGGCGATCGCTTTAGCCCAAGCAAAGGACATGGGTGTGTTTATCATTTCCCCTGCTGATAAGGGAGGTGGTCTCCACAGACCTCCCAAGAAGCTAGAGGAATTATGCGCTCCTTTTTCACCCCTAGAGCTAAATTATCGCTTTTTATTGAGCGATCCGCGCATTAATACCCTCAGCGTCGGGGCAGCGATACCGGAGGAATTAGAGGCAATTATTAACGTATGCGAAGGAGATCAGCCCCTAGATGCGGCAGAAATTGCCGTTTTTAAGCGTTTAGAGACACATTTAACCGATAAATTGGCTACAGATTTATGTAGCCAATGTTATCAATGTTTACCCTGTCCCGAAAATATTAATATCCCTGAAGTGTTGAGACTGCGGAATCTGGCAGTAGCTTACGAAATGACCGATTTTGGCCAGTATCGCTATCGAATGCTGGAAAATGCCGGTCATTGGTTCCCCGGACGCAAAGCGAATAATTGTACTGAATGCGGTGATTGTTTACCTCGCTGCCCGGAAAAATTGCCGATTCCCCAGCTGCTATTTAATACACACGAACTACTTAAAGGACC
Source organism: Microcystis sp. M_QC_C_20170808_M3Col (assembly GCF_007095505.1). NCBI lineage: Bacteria > Bacillati > Cyanobacteriota > Cyanophyceae > Chroococcales > Microcystaceae > Microcystis > Microcystis sp. M_QC_C_20170808_M3Col. Next base: position 6,319 of record NZ_SFBY01000126.1, on the reverse strand, counting down.
AGCGCAACGGAGATTGTGGTCATCTTAGGACGAAACTGGGAAAAATTTTTTTTGGGGATCGTCAAAGTGTAAAAACTATCTTAAGATTAACAGGTAAGAGAATTAACTTTCTTGAATTTAAAGAGACAAAAAACAAGAAATAGATTAAGGAGTAAAGGATATGGCACTCGTCCCCATGCGGTTATTGTTGGATCACGCGGCTGAGAACGGATATGGCATCCCCGCTTTTAACGTAAATAATATGGAGCAGATCCAAGCGATCATGCAAGCGGCGGCAGCCACCGATAGCCCCGTTATCCTGCAAGCTTCTCGCGGTGCGCGCAAATATGCAGGGGAAAACTTCCTGCGTCACTTGATCACCGCCGCGGTGGAAACCTATCCTCATATCCCCATCGTGATGCACCAAGATCACGGTAATGAACCCGCCACCTGCTACTCGGCGATCCGTAACGGTTTCACCAGTGTCATGATGGATGGTTCCTTAGAAGCGGATGCCAAAACTCCCGCCACCTACGAGTACAACGTTAACGTTACTGCTGAAGTAGTAAAAGTTGCTCACTCGATCGGCGCTAGTGTGGAAGGGGAACTCGGTTGCTTAGGTTCCTTAGAAACCGGTAAAGGAGAAGCGGAAGATGGACACGGTTTTGAAGGGGAATTAGATCACTCGATGCTGTTAACTGATCCCGATGAAGCGGTGGATTTCGTCGAAAGAACCCAAGTAGATGCTTTAGCAGTAGCGATTGGTACTAGCCACGGTGCTTACAAATTTACCCGCAAACCCACTGGCGAAATTCTTGCTATTAGCCGCATTGAAGAAATTCACAGCCGCTTACCCAATACCCACTTGGTTATGCACGGTTCTTCCTCGGTTCCCGAAGATCTCCTAGAATTAATCAACCAATTCGGTGGCGCTATCCCTGAAACCTACGGTGTACCCGTGGAAGAAATCCAAAAAGGCATCAAGAGTGGTGTGCGTAAAATCAATATCGACACCGACTGCCGTTTAGCAATTACCGCCGCAGTTCGGGAAGCACTTTTCAGCAACCCGAAAGAGTTTGATCCCCGTTTCTTCTTGAAACCCTCGATCACCTATATGCAGAAAGTTTGTGCCGATCGCTATCAACAATTTGGTACCGCCGGTAACGCCAGCAAAATCAAACAAATGTCCCTTGATGATTACGCAGCCAAATATGCTAAAGGACAATTAACCCAAGTCAGCAAAAAAGTTGTAGCTGTCTAGTTACTGAGAAATTAAGCGATCGCTTAATTGCACCGATCTAGTAGAATTTTTCGGGTAGTTATAGTTAACTACCCTCTTTTTTTATGGGAATCCCTTGAAGGGAAAGAGTTGCCAGATAAGAATCGATTTCAGAGAAAAGACTATACTGAAAATAATCAGCAGATCAGCACTTGATTTATAAGAGAAGCAAGATGAGAAAAAAATCGTTGTGGGTGGGATTATTGGTGGGATTTTGGTTTTGTCTAACTTGGATGGCATGGACACCCACAGCAGCCGCCTTTAGCGAAGAACAAAAATTACTACTGCAATCTTGGCGATTAGTCAACCAATCTTATTATGATGACACATTTAATCATCAAAACTGGTGGCAGGTGCGGGAACAATTCATCAAAAAACCCCTCAACGATCGGACGGCGGCCTACAATGCGATCGAACAGATGTTAGCTACTCTCGATGAACCCTTTACCCGTCTCTTGCGACCGGATCAATACCATAACCTACAAATTAGCACCACGGGGGAATTATCGGGGGTAGGACTGCAAATTAATATCAATCCCGACAATGGTTACTTAGAAGTGGTGGCCCCCCTTGCCGGTTCTCCTGCTGAGGCTGCTGGTTTGACTAGTCACGATCGCATTTTGTTTATTGATGGCATCGATACTACTACTTTAACCCTCGATGCAGCAGCGGCCAAAATGCGCGGAACTCCCGGAACAGAAGTTTCCTTAGTCATTCTTCCCGATCAAAAAAGTCAACCAAAAACCCTATCTTTAACCCGTCAACGCATTTCTTTAAGTCCAGTGGTAGCGGTTTTAGATAAAAATTCTAGTTCCTTGCCGATCGGTTATGTGCGCTTAAATCAATTTAGTGCTAACGCTGCCAAAGAAGTCTCGGAAGCGGTGACGAATTTACAAAAACAAGGAGCCAAGGGTTATATTTTGGATTTAAGAAATAACCCCGGTGGTTTACTGCAAGCGGGCATAGAAATCGCTCGGATGTGGATTAATCAGGGAACGATCGTTTATACGGTTAATCGTGAGGGAATTGCCGATAGTTTTGCCGCTTCTGGTAATGCTTTAACTGACGCGCCTTTAGTCGTTTTGGTCAATCAGGGAACCGCCAGTGCCAGCGAGATTTTAGCCGGAGCATTACAGGACAATCAACGGGGGGTTTTAGTGGGAGAAAAGACTTTCGGTAAGGGATTAATTCAGTCCTTATTCGAGTTACCCGATGGGGCAGGATTAGCGATTACCGTGGCCAAATATGAAACTCCCGCCCACCATGATATTCATAAGTTAGGAATTATGCCCGATCGAGTGGTGGCACAGGAACCGATCACCTATGAGCAAATCGGCACCGAAAAAGATAGTCAATACCAAACGGCGATTCAGTTTTTAAACCAGAAGACCATTTTAGCCAAAGCTTCCTGAGTGGGGTTTACTGAAAAAGTTTGTTGGTGGGGTGAGGCAGGAGATAGGGATTTAGAGATTGAGGGGTTTAGGGGTTTAGGGGTTTAGGGGTTTAGGGAAATTTCAGCCAAATGCTCTACTTCCCCATTTCCCCATTTCCCCATTTCCCCACTTCCCCACTTCCCCACTTCCCCACTTCCCCACTTCCCCATTTCCCCATTTCCCCACTTCCCCATTTCCCCACACCCCACACCCCACACCCCACACCCCACACCCGACGGCATAAATCGAACAAATTAGTCATTTTTTCCATCAATATCTAAATTAAGATGGAAACCTGTTTGATGTGGCGAGAATGCTAACATCGATTAGAATTTTCCCAGTCCGGGCTTTTCAGTCTTCCAACCTTGACTTATCCTTGATCTTACCGCCATGCAGAGATATATTCGATCGCCCCTAGCCCTAACCCTGAGCATCAGCCTCTTAGCTAATTTTTTAACCGCTTGTAATAATGCCCAAACCCCAGATAACAACGCCTCTAGCCCCACCACCACTGCCCCCGGGGATCAGGGCTTAAAATTAGGGGCTTTACTGCCCATTACCGGAGATTTAGCCGCTATTGGTCAAAATATGCCCGAAGCAGCCGCCCTAGCGGTAGAGACTATCAATGCCTGTGGTGGAGTCAATGGCAAACCAGTCACCCTCGTGAAAGAAGATGACCAAACCGATCCCGCCGCCGGTGCTTCAGCGATGACGAAACTAGCGGAGGTGGATAAAGTAGCCGGTGTGATCGGTTCCTTTGCCAGTAGCGTCTCAGGAGCAGCCGTCGATGTGGCGGTGAGAAATAAAGTTATGTTAGTCTCTCCGGGTAGCACCAGTCCTGTATTTACTGACAGGGCGAAAAAAGGCGATTTTCAAGGTTTTTGGGCGCGGACGGCTCCCCCGGACACCTACCAAGCTCAAGCTTTAGCGGTCCTAGCTAAGAAAAGGGGTTTTCAAAATGTGGCCACCGTCGTGATCAATAACGATTACGGAGTGGGATTTGAACGGGAATTCGTGAGCGCTTTCGATAAATTAGGCGGCACTATCACTAATAAGCAAAATCCTGTCCGTTATGACCCGAAAGCTGCCACTCTCGATAGTGAAGCGGCGGCTGCCTTCGCTAACCAACCGGATGCTGTAGCGGCAGTCCTTTACGCTGAAACGGGCAGTTTATTACTGCAAGCGGCCTATAAACAGGGATTGACCAAAGGAGTTACCGTCCTCCTCACCGATGGGGTTTTTTCGGAAGATTTCACCAAACAGGTGGGGAAAGGAACCGATGGTAAGTCAATTATTGCTGGGTCCCTAGGCACGGTCCCCGGGGCCGACGGTCAAGCTTTAAGTGCTTTTACTACTCTCTGGAAAGAAAAGACCGGCAAGGATGTCACCGCTTTTGTTCCCCATACTTGGGACGCGGCGGTTTTATTGATGTTAGCGGCCGAGGCGGCTAAATCTAACACTGGTGAAGGGATTCAAAGCAAGATTCGTGAGGTGGCTAACGGTCCGGGGACGGAAGTAACCGATGCTTGTCAAGCCATGGAAATGATTCGCAAAGGCGAGGATATTAACTATCAGGGAGCCAGTGGCAATGTGGATATCGATGAAAATGGCGATGTGGTCGGTAGTTACGATGTCTGGACTGTCAAGGATGATGGGACTCTCAAGGTTATCGATCAGGTGACACCCAATCAGTAATTAGGGCTGGCTGAATAAATCTAAAAACTTTGCTGGATAAGACTTTTAGACTTTTTTCCCATCAAAAATTACCGGACCGGGGAGTGATCGGGGGGAAAATTCCGGGACTTTTTCCCTGAAAATTAGGTAATTTACCCCCTCAAAATCGGTAAAACCCCACACCCTGCCCCCACGAAAAACTTTTTGCCGCAAACCCTACTTATGAGGAGAGGCACTCATGCAAAGGGGAGAATAAATAATCAGTTTTTAATAACCGGATTTAGTATTTTGTGCCAAGGCAGAGCCTTGGCACAAGCAAAATTTCTTGAAGCATTTTCGGTTATTGAGAATTTTTTCGTTTCCTGGCTTTTTGTTTGCTGGTAGAGAGTAAGGGAGCGGTTAATTTTTCATAGAGTTCAAAGAGGTATTCAATACGATTTAATTCACTGGTAAAGCGTTGGGGACGATAACATAAATCAACGGCTTTGTCAAGTTTTTGGTGAGCTTTGATCAGGTCAGGAGGCATGGTTAAAGGATCGTATAAATCCGCAAGACTACTATCGGGATATTTTGCCCTTGTATCTAGCACAGCTTGAGCGCAAGTCTCGACGGTTTGTTTTTGTTTTTCGGTCGCAGTTTCAGGAAAAGGAAAATTATTATAAACGATGGTGTTTGAATAACGGTAATCACTTTTTAATCTTCCACAGACATATTTAACCCATGCCATGTGCATTTCTGAAGTAAGAATACCAAATAAATATAGATTTGCATTTGCAACAAATAGACAACTATTATTAGCAATATAATCTGGAGTAAAGAATCCTAATGGAATATATTTTCTATTCCCCAAAGAATGACTTGGTATTAGAATATAGCTTGTTTTTGGCTGTCTATTTTCAGTAAATAATGTTGGGAACTGCGCCCACTTAATTGTCGCAACTTTAGAACTAGCCAAACGCATTTCTTTAACAGCTTCTACTCTTTTTAATAATAGGGGCAACTGCTTCAATTCTTTAGGCTGTATTTCTGTTAACCAAAAACACCAGCGTCTTTTATTATTCAGAAATTCATCAGTAGAAATAAAAGGCTTAATGAATTTTTTTCCTTCAGGTTCTTGTCGAATATACTCTTCTTTTTCTCCGTCATTCATCAGAAGATTACCACCATCTGTAGGTTGGCTGCCTTTGATCATTTCAGGCACGTTGCAAATAGGTTTTATTTTCTTTAAAATGATTAAATCATTGCCTTCTGTCAGATAAGGATTAATATTTTTAACCTTTCTTTCTGTCGGTTCACCTTTAATATCAGCATAATCAAAAATACGTTTATTCTCAATATCCTGAACACCAAAACCAATAATAACACAATGAACTACGGCGTTTCCTTTTGCTTCATTACTCCAGCTAAAAGTACGATGGGCAAAATGAATTTTAATTTTATATTTTTGATAAAGCTCTTGCCAAAGAATCCCAACTTGTTCACCCTGATAAATAGAATTTGTGCTAACTAAAGCGCAACGAATTAAACTATTTTGAATAAATTCAGCTGCTTTGATATACCATGATGTCACATAATCTAAAACGCCTGCTCCTTTAACTTCGCCTAAAACATGATTCATGTCAGCCTTTTGGTGGGCATTTTGTAACTGTTTCCCCACAAAAGGAGGATTTCCTAAAATAAAATTGAGCTTCTCTTTTGATATAACTTCCTCCCAATCAATCCGCAAAGCATTTCCATTAACAATCTTTGCCGCTTTCTTCAACGGTAAACGCACAAAATACTGACCAAAAGTATTACTAACTTTAATATTCATCTGGTGATCAATTAACCACATCGCCACCTCAGCAACTCTTACCGCAAATTCATCGTATTCAATACCAGCAAACTGATTCACATCTACCTGAATAATAGCACTAATATCTGTTACTAACTGTCCCGTTTTATTTAATTCCTG
>NZ_SFBY01000125.1:0-4973 GCF_007095505.1 Microcystis sp. M_QC_C_20170808_M3Col | reverse complement strand
TTTGACACTCCCGTCGCTCTCATGCGAGGGATTCTTGGTTCACTGACTCAAGTTGTCTTGACAGGTATTGCTACCAACCAAAATAGAGCTTAAATCTCCCCAAGCGTTTAGGTCTGATGACCAACTTCCGATCTGCCCTATCGTAGCTTTTTTGAGTATATTTAATGCCGCCATTTTGTCTCTATCTTCTACATATCCGCAAGAACAAACATGGGTTCTAACCGATAGAGACTTTTTAATTAACTTGCCACAATTAAAGCATTCTTGGCTAGTATAGGCGGGATTAACAGCAATAGTCAATCTGCCGTATTTAATGCCAAAATACTCAATCCATTTTCTTAATTGTGACCAGCCAGCGTCATTGATACTCTTGGCTAGATTTTTATTATGCACAAGGTTCTTGACCTTTAAATTTTCCTAGGCTATCAAGTCGTTTGACTGAATTAAGCGGAGTGCCAATCTTTTAGCAAACTCTTCTCGCTGCCTACTTACTTTTAAATGTCCCAAGCGCGTACTTTTGTCTAGCCTTTTTGTAGTTATTAGACTGCTGTTGCCTTCTTCTAAACTTTTTAGATTTTCTCCTATTTAGTTTATTAAGACGCTTCTCTGCTTTTCGATAATATTTAGGAGGTTCTACTGTATTGTTGTCGCTATCGGCATAAAGATACTTTAGTCCCATGTCTAAACCTACACATTTTTTGGTAGGCTCTAATTTTGGGGTTATATCTCTCACGTCAAGTTTTAACATTAACTGGCCATAATACCCGTCAGCACGTTTAACTATTCTCACCCTTTGAATTTGCCATTCTTGGAAACAGAACAAGTCTCGACTACCAATTAGTTTTAACTCTCCGATGTTTTTACCATCGGTGAAAGTTATTCTTTTGGTATCTCGATTAATCTTCCAGCCTGATTTTTAAAACTCAATAGAATGAGTACGTTTAGAGTATTTAGGGTATCCCTTTTTGCCAGGGATTTGGTTTTTACAGTTGTTAGAGAACCTTAAAATAGCAGTCTAAGTCCTACGCCACGCCTGTTGACAAGCTGTAGAGTTAAGGTCTTTGACGAAAGAATATTCGTTTCTTAATTCGGTTGTGTATCGATAAATATCCTTTTGTCCTACACCTTTGTTATCTTCCCAATATCTAAGGCATTTATTCCGAACAAACTGAACTGTCCGAATTGCCTCATCAATGGCTTGATATTGAGATGGTTTTCCTCTAAGCTTGTACTCTAAAATGAACATCTTGCGTGCCGACCTACTACGCAAACTATTCTAGCACGCTAAGAATTGAGTTGTCAATCGTGCTTCGCTATTTCTATGCTGGCGGAACTTTTCATCTCCGAGGTAAAACCGAGAGCCTTCAAGCCGACATTTCAGGTAAAAAACCCACACCTGTGAGCCCCACTTCCCCATACCTTTGAAACAGGATTTAGTATTACCGGTAACAGCAGCTACCCAATTTTTTTTGGTATTTGCTATGCTGATTGTTAACAATTTGTAATCTTTGGGAAAGTTCCTCAATACTGCATGGTCGTTTCTGCTACAATTCCACCCCTAGCTCAAGATACCCTCGCCCTGAAAGCGGTGTGGGCAAATATTGGCTATGATAGTTGTCCCCACCATTACAATTTCCATCTGCACACCCATTGTTCCGATGGTCAAATGAGTCCCCAAGACTTGATGAGACAAGCGTTAGATATCGGACTAAAAGGATTAGCAATTACTGATCATCACTCGATCGAAGGTTATCAACAAGCCCAAATTTGGCTAGAAAATGAGCATTTAAAGGGTTCTCTACCCCATCTCTGGACAGGGGTAGAAATTACGGCGAATCTCTTAGAGACAGAAGTGCATATTCTTGGCTATGGTTTCGATCCTACTCATACCGTCTTGACTCCCTATCTGCAAAGAGTCAAACCGGAAGGAGATTTAGCTTTGGCCTCTAGAGTCATTAACAGTTTACAGCAAGCGGGGGCCTTAGTGGTTCTCGCCCATCCCTTTCGTTACCATCGTCCCGCGGCCGATTTAGTAGCGGCGGCGGTAGAATTAGGTATTGATGGTATTGAGGCTTTTTATGCCTACGGCAATCCCAAACCCTGGCTACCGAGTCAACCGGAAACCGAACAAGCACTCGCTCTGAGTCGTCAATACCAATTATTTGCCACCTGTAGCACCGATTCCCACGGTAAATCTTTATTACATCGCATTTAGCCCAATTGCGGGATTAACTGTAAAATAACTAAATTGACTAAACTCGATCCCTTCTCGATCGAGTATTGGTTTTTTATGGCCGTCAGCTTTTTCAGTGATCAGTAACCAGTAACCAGTAACCAGTAACCAGTGAAAGAGCCTAAATTTATTGAAAATTGAAAACTTAAAACTTAAAACTTAAAACTTAAACCTGATAACTGATCACTGATAACTGATAACTGATCACTGAAATCCCCAACATCTAACCCCCTGAATGAAAGATTTATTCCTTTACACTTGCTGGTTAATTCCCATTTATGGCTTAATTGGTTCGATTTTAACCCTACCTTGGTCTTTAGGCATTATTAGTCGCACCGGTCCGCGGCCGGCCGCTTATATTAACCTATTGATGACCGTCTTAGGGTTAATACACGGATCGATCGCTTTTAATCAAATTTGGCATCGAGAGACGATTAAACTGACTTTTGAATGGGTAAAAGTGGCCGATCTTAGTTTATCCCTTTCGATCGAACTTTCTCCCGTCAGTTTGGGGACGCTGGAAGTGATTACCCTAATCAGTCTCCTGGCCCAAATCTATGCCCTTGGCTACATGGAAAAGGATTGGTCTTTGGCGAGATTTTATGGCTTAATGGGCTTTTTTGAGGCAGCTTTGGGGGGAATTGCCCTGAGTGACTCCCTACTATTCAGTTACGCTTTCCTAGAGATGTTAACGGTCTCTACCTATCTCCTCGTCGGTTTTTGGTATGCCCAACCTTTGGTAGTAACCGCGGCGCGAGATGCCTTTTTAACCAAGCGCGTCGGCGATATTATTTTATTGATGGGTTTGGTGGCTCTGTCCAGTTACGGAGAAGGATTGAGTTTTTCTCAGTTAGAAAATTGGGCAGTAAATAACCCTGTAGGACCTTTGACGGCGACTTTGTTAGGATTAGCCCTTATTGCCGGTCCAACGGGTAAATGCGCCCAATTTCCCCTGAATTTGTGGCTAGATGAGGCGATGGAGGGACCCAATCCAGCCGGAATCATGCGGAATTCGATCGTGGTTTCGGCGGGGGCTTATGTTTTAATTAAGCTGCAGCCAGTGTTTACCCTATCTCCGATCGCTGCCAATGTTTTAATAGTGTTGGGGACAATGACGGCAATTGGTACGTCTCTGATGGCGTTGTCCCAAATTGATATTAAACGGGTTTTATGCCACTCCACCAGTGCCTATCTCGGTTTGGTCTTTATTGCGGTGGGATTAGGTCATGTGGATATCGCTTTACTAATTTTATTCTCCCATGCGGTCGCAAAAGCCCTATTGTTTATGAGCGCAGGAGCCTTAATTCTCACCACCAGTAACCAGAATATCACGGAAATGGGGGGAATTTGGGCAAGAATGCCGGCTACGACCACGGCTTTTTTAGCAGGTTCCGCGGGGATGACGGTTTTAATGCCCCTGGGGATGTTTTGGACGTTAAAACGGTGGTTAAGTGGTGAATGGGAGATTCCTTGGTGGTTATTAGCGGTTTTAATCTTTGTTAATTGTCTTAGCATCATCAATCTCACGCGGGTATTTCGTTTAGTCTTTTTGGGACAAACCCAAAGTAAGACCCATCGCACCCCGGAAGTGGCTTGGCCGATGGCTTTGCCCATGGTAGCATTGATTTTAATCGCTTTATTGGCCCCGATTATTCCCCTACGTTGGGATTTTTGGCTATCTTTCACCAATCCCCTCCTTAATAACCGGAGTTTTACTATTGTCTGGGGTTTTCCCTTACTGATAGCCTCTGGAGTAATTGGCCTAGTTATCGGGTCAATGGTAGAGTTAAGACGAGCTTGGGCTAGACCAACTGGGTTAATCCTGCGATTCTTGCAGGATTTGTTCGCTTATGACTTCTATCTCGATCGCATCTATCAGTTTACCGTGGTTTTAGCGGTGGGGAGCTTGTCAAAAATTACCGCTTGGCTCGATCGTTATATTATTGATGGTCTGGTTAATTTGGTCAGTTTAGCGACGATTTTTAGCGGCAGTGCCTTAAAGTATAATGTTTCTGGTCAATCGCAGTTTTATGTCTTGACTATTCTATTCGGAATAGGGGGATTAATCTGGCTCTTATTAAACGGTCAATGGTCACTGATAACTGATTATTGGTCATCCCTTTTGACTCGTTGAACCCCTTATAGAAAAGGTACTGCATTAATTATAGCGAATCGAATCAAGCCGGCAATTGCAGTTGACCCATGCCTTTGTTCTTAAACCTGACTCAAACAGAAAATCTTCGAATAGATGGGCAGCTTTGGATGGACTTTCTTGAATCGCAAGCTGGGATAGCTTGGGTCTTCTTTGAATTGCCGATAGGCTTTACGAGTCTGCTCTTGAATCGGTTTTGGAAGATCAGCAAACATCTCCCGAAAACGAGCAGTGGTACAAGACTTCACAACGTTTCCGGGTCTAATTCTTGAGTCTTACCCGATCGATGTTCTGCCATTGCTTCGGCTGCTAGTTTAGCCAGTAAGTTTGGTGAGCGGGCAAAGGAGTCATCCCATCGCTGCTCTTCCTCGAGTTCTGCCAAAATTAGGGTTGCGATCGCGTCCTGTTGATCGGTTGACAAGGTTTTTAATTGGGCGATCGCCTGCTCAAGTCGTTCAGTCATCGAAAATTTGGGTCTGAAACCCCGTCGTTTTACGACGGCTTTACTGTTAAATATTAACACATTTACCAAATATATGCTAAAATGTGAGACATGGAAAAAGCCTATTCTTACCGATTTTACCCCAC
>NZ_SFBY01000124.1:0-5031 GCF_007095505.1 Microcystis sp. M_QC_C_20170808_M3Col | reverse complement strand
TTGTGTGATAATTTTTGCTTATGGAATCCTGAAGTGCTTATTGGACAAGACTTTTAGGACTATTTTGCGGATATTCTATCAGTATAGACCTCGTTTCCACACAGAAACCAGAAGAGCCATATAGTCAGTTATTAGCTAAGGACATTATCACCTATCAGGATAGAATCGCAATTAAGGAGCTAAACTTAAGAGAAATTTTGGAATTAGAGCAGTTTAAGGATTATTGTCGAGTATTTGAACTGTTTCTTTTCGGCACTGTTACTCAAAGTTTACTGCTTTTGCACTGCTATCCTATCGAGAGATTCCTAGTTAATGGAAAACCTTATTTTAGAGGTGATCACGATATTAGTTGGAGAAAATTTCAAGCTTACTTAGGTCCTGGTTATTCCTATCAAATTTCAGGCGATACTTCTGCCAAACAAGATAAAATCAAGAAATCTTGGAAGGGTTCCGACTTAATGCGCTCTCACTTATACGCTCATGCAATGGTTACTATTTGTCCTAATAAACCCGCTAAAACTGAGATTGTTGCTAAACTTGCCCAGCAATGCTCTAAAGTTGATAAATATCAATCTAACAAAAACTCAAAGCCTTAGTATACAAGCTTTACAAGCATGAGTTGTTGATAGTTTTACATGGCAGGTTCGGTAGAGCCAAGAACTCTTGGTTAAATTCCAGAAATCACACCTATTTTACTCGAAACGAGAAAACCGGGCAAAAAATCGAAGTCAACCAATAGTTGCCAAGTTTTAAAGCACTGGGTAAGGATGGACTGTGTCGCTTGCTGTTTTACGAGACTAGACTTTTGTATCAGCTTTTGACGGACAATTTGGTATAGCAAAGACCAAGGTGCTTAGGACAATCCATCGCTGAAACCCTGTTCAGATAAGAGTTTGAAAATTGAAAGCGTCCTAAATAACCCATTATTTGCTATAAAGTGATTTTGGCCTTGGCTCTAGGAGGAACGTGCTATCCCTACTACATAAATTAATCCCAGTCAAAACCCTTCATATATGTCTTGTGATCGGTTTACTGACCACCCTGTTAACCGCCTGTGGCGATCGCCTGACGGCTACCAATCTCCCCACTTCCGAAACCTCTAATCTTCCCGTCGTTCGAGGCCGCATTTCTGAGGTTGCCCCCCCGGCCCTAATTCAGCAACTGCGCCCCAGTTTAGATCGTTACGCTCCCCAAGTAACGATTCTCAGTCCTCTGGCCGAACAAGTTTTCGATGACCCTCAGGTGACAGTTAAACTACAAGTGTCGGATCTGCCAATTTTCCAAGACGACACCCTGAAATTAGGACCCCACTTGAGCCTAATTGTCGATAATGAACCAGCAGCGGCTATCTACGACCTCAAGCAACCGATTATCTTAGAAAATCTCGCCCCCGGTACTCACACCCTCCGCGTCTTGGCCCTGCGGCCTTGGCAGGAAAGTTTTAAAAATGATGGGGCCTTCGCTGAAACAACCTTTCATATTCTGACAAAAACAGGCAAAAATGCCCCTGATAACAACTTACCCCTACTAACCTACAGTCATCCGCAAGGAATCTACGGTGCAGAACCGATCCTGCTCGATTTTTATCTGAGTAATGCTCCTCTACGTCTGCCCAATACTGCCAACGAGGATAATAGTCTTCAAAATTGGCGCATTCGTGTCACTGTCAACGGTGAAAGTTTTCTGCTTGATACTTGGGAACCGATCTATCTCAAGGGTTTTGACAAGGGCAATAACTGGGTACAATTAGAATTCATCGATGGTAAGGGAAATAAAATCGAAAACGAGTTTAATACCAGCGTGCGCGTGATTAGTTTTGATCCCTCTTACCAAGACGGCCTTAGTCAATTAGTCCGCGGCGATTTATCCCCTATAATTGCCCGTAGCATTGTTGATCCCAACTATAAAACCATTCCCAGTCTAGAGGAAAAAACTCCCATAGTTGAGGAAGAAACCCCCGTTATTGAGCCAGAAACCCCTATAGTTGAGGAAGAAACCCCCGTTATTGAGCCAGAAACCCCTATAGTTGAGGAAACCCCCGTTATTGAGGAGGAAAATCCTGTTATTGAGCCAGAAAGCCCAATAGTGGAAGAAAATCCTGTTATTGAGCCAGAAAGCCCAATAGTGGAAGAAAATCCTGTTATTGAGCCAGAAAGCCCAATAGTGGAAGAAAAACCAGTAGAGACAGAAACAATAGAAAATGTGGAGGAAACCCCTGAAGCGATCGAATCTCCCTTAACCACCATACCGGAGACAAAGGAGATTAACGAACCGGCCTCTAGTATTTAGCCTCCGGTAGAAGTGGAACCTATTCCCGAACCCCAGAACAATAGCGAGCAAAAAATCACCATTTTCGATCGCATTCAACAAACCTTAAATCGTTTCCAGTTACCCTCTCCCCCAGCAGAAACAGATAGCGAACTACCCATCCTCGATCCTGAATTATTCACCAATGGGGATAGGGGTTAGGGAATAGGGGTTAGGGAATGGGGAAATGGGGAAATAGGGAAATAGGGGAATTTCAACTAATACCCCAACACCCCAACACCCAACCCCTAAAACCCCAACACCCCAACACCCCAACACCCAACACCCCAACACCCAGCCCCAAAATCCCAGCCAAATCAACAATAGGCAAATTATTAAACAAATATTTCGCAATATAGACAAAATTGGGAACTAAGTTATAATCTAGAACGTCTCTATGTAATTTACTAACTTTTTGCTTGAGGTAATTGTGTTTAACAAAATTTCCCTTGTCGCTGGTTTTGCCGGTTTAGTTGCCCTGACTACCGTTGGCGCTGTACCCGCACAAGCAGGACCGGAAAATAACGAAATCCTGATCAGTCAACTGCGCGGCCATAACACCTACAGAGGTGAGCCGCAACTCAACCCCGGTGACTATGTACTAGGTCGCGTCCGGGGAACCGTGGGTGGCATTATGTCCATCCAATTGATCAGACCTGTAACAGTGGATGGCAAAGAAATTTTCAGTGGCGACTTTGCTGACGGAACCACCGCTCGTATTGTTGGGGATGCCACCGGTGGCGACGATGTACTATTGCAAGTGGTAGATGGCAAGTTAATTTATGTGGGTAAAGCTCGTCCCTATTGGGTTTCCCGCTTGAAACTAAAATCGGAAATCACCACCAGCAGCAATCGCTCACAACTTTTAAGAGAACTTAACGAAAAACAACCCGCTTGGGGACTTCCCGCTTTACCCCCGGAAACCAGAACCTTTACTGAAGTTGCTCCTCAACCCGCTACCGAGCCTAGTGTATCTCCTATCCGCGGACTTTGGTAGTGGGAAGACATCAGGAGAAAATCTCTTGTCTTTAGACTGAGAAGCTGAAAAATCTTCTCAAAATCTAATACAAATATACTAACCCACCCCTTTTTTTCGATCGAAGGAGGGGTCTTTTTTCGTCAAAAATTGAGAAATAATTGTATTTCAGCCCAGATTCTCGTCAAAACATCGGTAAGGGCATGATCGCTATCTAATTCGACTAATTTTACCCAAGGGCGATTTATGCAATAATGGCGACTATTTTCTAGGGGAATCACCTCATCGGCACGACCATGAACAATCAGGGTGGGGAGCTGCCTGATTAACTTTTCTTGGGGATAATTAGCTAAATCCTCGATGAATTTGTAATAAATTGGCAGAGAACGACGATAACCGTAGTGATAAACCGATAAACTCCCAGATTTTTGCCAATTGGCTAGGGTTTCTGCTCCCAATTGTCCTAACCAAATCGGCCCGAAATTAAAAGCCGGAGCTAATAAAACGAGCCTTTGCACCTGAGAATAAGTTTCTGCCAGCCAAGCTGCCGTTAAACCGCCAAAACTGGAACCAATCAGAGTAACGGGAAGCTGAGATTGTTCAATCAATTGGCCGACTTGAACAATCTGACGAGTGAGAGTTAAGCTAGAAAAGTTATCACCGTTAAGATCGGTAATTTCCATTGCTAAACCCTTATTTTGCCAACAATGTCTCAAAAATTGCGCTTTTGTTGATTGGGGGCCAGAAGCAAAACCGTGTAGATAAATATGTCTGTTATCAAGGACTGCCATTCTAGAACCAATTAGATTTCTTCATCTTGCTCTTTGGTGGCACTGGGAGAAGAATTATAAATGGCATCTAACTGCTGACGAGCATCTTCGACAGTGAGAGAACGAATCACTAACAAAGGTTCATTGATTATTTGTCCGGACTCGTCCAAAAGTTCGGGATGGGAAGTCATGGGATAACCGTAGGGATTATAGGAATTACCCGATTTAGCAGGACGTTTCTGGGAATCCATGCTGACAGTAATCAGACTACGAATTAAATTATTAATGGTCAAAAAAGCGATAACCGTGAAGGCGAGGATATAGAGCAGATGTAGCATTGACCAAGTCTCCCATGAATTATGTGTGAATATTCCTAATTGCCAAAACTTTATGCTAAAAATTCGCTCAACTCTCTAGCTTACCAAAAAGTTTCAGATTAAGCGTCAGTTTGAGGAGATTGATATTCTCCCCAACCCTGTAATCGACGACGACGACTGCTGACACCCCAACACTCTGCCACCAACTGATGCCAAGGCAACAACATCTTGGCCTCAATACCCACTTGACCACCTGTGGTTTTAAAGAGTAAATGAGCCGTAGCCACCTCCTGTTGGGCATTTTTGACTCTGGCCAATAAATCGTTTTGTTCCTCGAGGCTGAGAAAGGATAATCTCTCGGATTCGAGGAGGAGACGGGAACGGGAAAACCAATGGGTGAAATCCTCCAGTAGAGGTTCCAAGATAGTTTTCAGGAGTTCGTTTTCGGTGGGTTGCGAAGGGAACATTATTCTTATAATGACGATTTTGCTTACCTTAATCTTAGCGTTATTTATATTTCTTAACATTGTGACGGGAAAATTTTAACTCACCGTTCGCTTATTTTTTGAGGTCAGGTAACGAAAATATGGCTGAAAAGCTGACCCCGTAAAGGATTGAGCGAACGTTACTGACCCATTTTTATCCATCAGCAAAGAAGTCA
>NZ_SFBY01000123.1:0-19708 GCF_007095505.1 Microcystis sp. M_QC_C_20170808_M3Col | reverse complement strand
ACTAAAACGCTTGTGGATTCGGTCTGACGGGGGCATAGTCTTCGGATTGTGTCTAGTTAAGAGGAGTAGAAGCAAGAATCTCCCGTCACAGCGTAGCTTGACGGCGAGAGTGTCAAAATCGAGTGTCGAATTTGAGTAGGAGACGGGAGAAAATGGCCGATTGGCAGGAAATAGAGGGGGGGATCACCGCCCCAAAAGGATTTAAATCCGCAGGGATGGCCGCGGGGCTAAAACCGTCCGGTTTGCCCGATTTAGCCCTAATTGTCTCGGAAACAGAAGCGATCGCCGCTGGAGTTTTTACCACCAGTCAAGTGCGCGCCGCTTGCGTCGATTATTGCCGTCAACGCCTACAAACTAAAGCCAGCGCCAGGGCGATTTTGTGTAATGCCGGCCAAGCAAACGCCGCCACGGGGGAAGCCGGGTGGCAAGATGCTCTCGATAGTGCCGCTGCCTTGAGCCAAGTTTTAGGGATTCCCGCCGATGCAATTTTGCTGGCTTCTACGGGAGTCATCGGGCAACGGATTCGCATGGATGCGTTAACCGCCGCTTTACCGACCTTAGTGGGTTTATTGTCGGAAAATGGTGGCGAAAGCACGGCCCGGGCGATTATGACCACGGATCTAGTCCCCAAATCGATCGCCTTGCAAACCACTATCGAGGGTCGTCCGGTCACAATTGGGGGAATTGCCAAGGGATCGGGGATGATTCACCCGAATATGGCGACGATGCTCTCCTTTATTACCTGTGATGCCGCAGTATCGACGGTTCTCTGGCAAAATATGTTAAGTCGGGCGGCCAATAAAAGTTTTAATCAGATCACGGTGGATGGGGACACCAGTACCAATGACAGTCTGATCGCCTTGGCTAACGGTCAATCGCGCACCACAGCCATCACAGAAATGGGCCGGGATGCCCAAAAGTTAGAGGCCATGTTAACGGAAGTTTGTCAATATTTGGCGAAAGCGATCGCCCGGGATGGGGAAGGGGCAACCTGTTTAATGGAAGTGCGGGTTTCGGGGGCGGCCGATGATCAGTCCGCTCGTCAGATCGCTCGCACCATTGCGGGTTCTTCCTTGGTAAAATCGGCGGTTTTCGGTCGGGATCCCAACTGGGGACGAATTGCGGCGGCCGCCGGCCGGGCCGGGGTCGTCTTCCATCAAGAAGACCTGCAAATTAAGTTAGGCGACTTCGTGATGATGGAAAATGGCCAACCTCTGGCGTTCGATCGAGCTAGTGCCAGTAATTACCTGAAAGCGGCAGCAACGGGGGCTTATTTACAAGAAGATACCGTTTTAATGTCTATCTGTATCGGTAACGGTTCGGGTACGGGTACGGCTTGGGGTTGCGATCTTAGTTACGATTACGTCAAAATTAACGCCGAGTACACCACCTAGAGCGATCGTTCGGTTCTTTGACACTCCTGGGCCTAAAGGCGTGAGGATTCTCGAAGCTCATCACAGCCCTTTCTGGTTTCCCTTACTTAGGGTTTGCGGCAAAAAGTTTTTCGTGGGGGTAGGGTGTGGGGTGTGGGGTGTAGGGTGTAGGGTTTTACCCGTTTTCAGAGGGTCAATTACCTAATTTTCGGGGAAAAAGTACCTGAATTTTCCCCCTGATCACTCCCATGCCTGGTACTTTTTGATTGACAAAAAGTCTAAAAGTCTTACCCAACAAGGTTTTTAGATTTTTTCAGCAAACCCTATCTAGTTATCCTTTTTATGGTTCACTCTCCAAGGGTTTTGGTCTTTCAACCAAGATTTGGGTATGCCCTACCCTATCTGTCTGACGACAAAGATTTTTACTGGTTTCTCATTCACCGTTGTTGAGCGGAACCCCTGCGCTATGTTTGACTAGGTTTTCGCTACCCTCCCTTTGTGTCTCTTATGCAGACTTTCGAGTTCAAGGGTTCAACTCAATCGAGCCATTCACTACCGCCCACTCAGGGGATTCAAACCAATTTTATTTTAACATAAAGCCGTCCTAAAAGGACGGGGCTTTAACCCAAAATTTTGGGTTACAGGCTCTCTTGTCTTTGCTGGATTGTATCGCAACAGCTTGACCAAAGGTTGACGGCAGCATCTAGTCTATACTGGCAATCTCGACGATCAATCCTGTTGATCACACACCATCCAAGAGAGCCGATTACCCTTAATTAATCTTTTCAATCACCGCTTGTCCTAGTTGAATCAACTCAAAACCGATAAAAAGGCTTAAAATCACAGTGACAGCCTGATTAAGTAGGGGTATATTGCCTTTGCCTAGAACAGAAGCGACGAATTTGACCACAACTAAAACGAGAGCGCTAACAACGGCGATTTTGACGGCTATCATAGATTAATTTTTCCTCACGGTTAACCAAAGTATACTATGTTCCTGACGGGGTGACAAGCAGATTGAAAGTGAGACAGGGTGTGGGGTGTGGGGGGTAGGGTGTAGGGAGCAACAATCCATAACTGGGTTTTTAAAGTTCGATTTGTCTCGTTCCAAGGTAGAACCTCTGGAAATGCGTTCCAAGGGTTTCCCTTGAAACGAGGTAAGACATAAAACGATTTGGTGTCATTCCCAAGTATGAGAAAGCTGCCCAATGCCCAGGTTTTTGTTAAGAATTGTAAAATGTAGTTAGATTTATTTGCTCAGAAGGGGATTTATGTCTAACCAAGAATCGATTTTTACGTTCCCTCAAAAACCAGTGTATTCCTCCGTATTCAAGTCGATTTTAGCGATAATATCAGTCATTTTCATTATGTTAGCAGTGATCGGCGGGCTAATGATGGTCAGTTTATCATTATGTTGGCCGGAACACAATATTTATCGATTACTCCTTGGCTTAGTAGAAGATTTTTTTAACCCCTTTGCTTGGATCAAAGTTCCCACGGTTGCTCATAGCTATCAATTATTATTACCCACGGTTATCCTGCTAATTTTTACGCAGTTAATCATTTTCTTGTCTCCGCGTCCGCAAGTTTGGTCAAGATTAGTCATTATTTCTATCACTCTAGCTATCACCCTGCGCTATCTAGTTTGGAGAATTCTGGCCACCTTAAATCTTTCCACCCCTCTCAATGGCTTTTTTAGTTTACTACTTTTAGGCATTGAGATGATAGTTTTAAGTAGTAGCATGATTCAGTTAGTTTTAGTCTTAACCACAAAAGATAGAAGCAAAGAAGCTGATTTTTATAGCCAAGCGGTGATCAATAAACAGTATTTGCCCACGGTAGATATCCTGATTCCTACCTATAATGAGCCAGCCTTCATTTTAACAAGAACTATTATCGGTTGTCAAGCCCTTAATTATCCTCATAAAAATATTTATATTCTCGATGATACCCAGAGATCAGAAATTCATCAATTGGCAGAAAAATTAAATTGTCATTATCTGACTCGTGAGGATAGAAAAAACGCTAAAGCAGGTAATTTAAACCATGCTCTCGGACAAACCCAAGGGGAATTAGTGGTAGTTTTTGACGCAGATTTTATCCCTTGTCGTAACTTTCTAGAAAGAACTGTTGGCTGGTTTCAAAACCCGAAAATTGCCCTAGTGCAAACTCCCCAAAGCTTTTATAATGCTGATCCTATTGCCCATAACTTAGGTTTAGAAAATATCGTTACTCCCGACGAAGAATTATTTTATCGTCATATCCAACCAGCTAAAGATGGGGTGGGTAGTCCTGTCTGTGCTGGCACTTCTTTTATTGTCAGAAGAAAAGCATTAGAGGAAGTGGAATACTTTAATACAGAATCTATTAGTGAAGACTATTTTACTGGGATTGCTATCTCTGCGAAAGGTTATGAAGTTATTTACTTAAATGAAAAACTCAGCGCTGGTTTATCTGCCGAAAGTTTATCCGCTTATTTACGGCAAAGATTGCGCTGGGCAAGGGGAACTTTACAGGCCTTTTTTATCAAAGCTAATCCCCTAAAAATTGCGGGATTAACTCTAACCCAAAGATTAGCTCATCTGGAAGGAATATTATCTTGGGTTTCTCCCTTAGCTCGTTTATTTTCTCTACTTATTCCTCTCCTTTATACCTTTGGATATATAATACCTTTGAACATTACCATCGATGAGACAATCTATATCTTTTTACCCTACATGATGCTGCAGTTAGCCACTTATCACTGGTTAAATTCTCGCTCGCGCTCCATTATTTTTTCTGAGGTACTATCGATGATTATTTGTGTACCTACAGCCCTAACAGTTCTCCATGTTCTTTGGAAACCCTTTGACAAAGGATTTCAGGTGACACCGAAGGGAATTGCTCGTCAAAATTATCAATATAATTGGCGTTTATCCTACCCATTGCTGTTTTTTCTCACTATTACCTTAATTAGTATTTTCTTTAATTTACGCCATCACAATTATCAAGAAAGTCCGCTAAATTTTGGCTTGATTTTGGCTATATATAACGTGGTTATTATCATGACTGCTTTAGTGGCTTTATTGGAAGCTCCCCTCACCCTAGAAACTCAATACCAATTGCTGGAATATCCTGTTCACTTGATAACAGAATCGGATATAATCATACAGGGCAATCTGAAAAAACTTTCGGAAATAGGGGCAGAAATTCACCTGAGGGAACCCATCTACTCAGAAAAATTACTCCTAGATATTTTAGGCGAAGATTTGCGCCTATCGTCTCATCTAGTCAATCTAGAAAAACGAGGAAAAATCTGGCAAGCAACCCTTAAATTCCAGCCGCTTACCCTATCAGAACAGAGAAAACTAATTACTTTTTTATTCTGTCGTCCCCAGCGCTGGGTTCTGAAAAATACGGCGGGAGAATTACAATCCCTTTGGTTGTTAATTATCAGCTTTTTTCGGGGTATAGGCTTAATTTGTCGGGCAATTCTGAATCGAAAAACAGCCCCTTAGTTCAGTCAAAAGTCGAAAATACTTATCGAAAAATTACTGGATGCTTATCGTATCAACTGGCTTTTGTCTGTGATTTTACTCACATAGCTATTCCTGTATTATCACAGTTGTCACTTAACCAAAACTTGACAGTATTATAGTAGGAGTAACCATTCTTAGATGGACTGGCTTATGAACAATCGTTTATATCTTCACCTGATGGCTAATAAGGAAAAAGGGTTTGCCTTGCCTCTTGCCGTGTTAATTGGACTTATCCTGATGGTGACAGGAATGACTATGATGATGCGCGCCCAAGGCGACCAATCGAAAGTAATTGCCCAAAATGCTCGGGCTGGTAGTTTAAGAAGTTCCGAAGTGGGGCTGGCTCGCGTGCAGGATCTACTCAATAGTGTTCGAGTTATGGCGACGGTTGATAGTAATTGTACTACCGGCGATTGTTGGCAGAACGCCGAAGTGGTTACTAATCCCAGTACCGATTTACAAAGACATTTAAAAAAATTAGTCGACGCCGCCCCCTCCTGTAGTAATCCCAACAATGCTGCTACCTTGAAGGCAAAAATCAATGAATTAAGAGATTTGAGCGCAAATAAATGGTTTGATCTCCGTAATAATCGTTATTATCGCGTGGTTGGATACGATTATAGTATTGGGACTGGCAGGGGAGTTCTCACCCTCGAAGGACTTTCCCGCACCAGTGCCGCAACAGACCTAACTGACACTGCTATCGGTAGAGATAGTGACGACAATGCCGCCTCCCGTAACCGCGTGGTGGTAACTATCCCTATTCTTGATTCCCCTCCCCTCGAATTTAACCGCACCACAGTCCCAGCTTTATGGATAAGTGACGGAACGGCGGACGATGGTGCTAAATTTGAAGGGGATGTACTGGAGAGAGTGGTGAGTCCATGTAATAATAAACAAGATAAGATTAAAAAGCCCACCACCGACGCACCCAGTCCCCCCTACACAGCACAATTTGTCGGTGTGTTTTTCCCCAATTTACCGCCGATTCCCGATAGTAATAGTAGCGGTATTCCAGACCTAGGAGATATTGAAAGTTCTAAAACTTTTCCTAGAAAAAATGCGGAGGGCGGCATTACTGATACCGCTTCTACCCGCACGATTAACGGTCAAAGGGTAGAAGTGTACGAGTATATCGTTAATAATATCAACTTGAGTGATAGCGATAAGATTACCATTACTCCGGGGAAACGGGTAGTTTTTTATGTTGAAGGTAATATTAACGGTGCCATCGAACACAATTGTGGTACTACGACTGGCTGTAAACCGGGCAATCTACAAATTTATGCCTATGCCCCTGCTTCCGCCGAGCCGCAAATTTGTCTGAGAGGAAACCAAACACTACAAGCGTTTATCTTTGCTCCTGACTATTCCCTCGGTAAAACCGATACCGGTGCTTTCGTCGGCGCTGCCTGGGGTAAAAAATGGGGCCCAATTCCAGGCTGTACCTCAAGTAGCGGCGCTGTGGCTGTGACCCAGACCAAAGGGGTAGAATGGACTGAATTAATCCAAAACCTGAAACCCAAATTTCCCCAACTCGGTAAGATTGCCAATTGGTGTGAGGAACCCATCGATACCGCTGCAGGTAAATCTGAGTGTGATTAATTTCCCGACTGCTTCACCCTCTCCCAGTCCCTAAAAAACATAGAGAAGGGGTGGATTCAGTCCATTCTTTTTTTAACTTATCGGGTTGATGAGCGGGGTTTGGGATTTCGGTTCAGGACAGGTTTTATTGGTGAAATCACAGCGATAAATTGCCGGTTTTTGCCAACTGAGGGGAATTTCCAGCAAATCCCTCGAACCGGTCATCGCTTGTCCTAGAAAGAGAGCCAGAGCGATACAATTGAGAATTGTATGGGCAATGCGCCAACGATGGGAACGGTCTTTATAGATATCTTCGACAATTGCCAGAGAGAAAATCATCAGTAATGATGCCGCCATGCCGATATAGTAGTGAGACCAGTACCATTGGGCCGAGAGTCGCCAGACCCCATCCTGAGCACCGATAATAATTAAACCCATGCCAGTCAAGGTGGCAAAAATTCCGCGCCAGAGGGCTTGTCTAGCGCGGTAGAGACAGACCAAAGAGGCAATGGTGACAAAAAACATCAAAATCACAAAAATGACCAGAAAGGGGTCTAATTTTCCCGCTTTTTGTTTATCGACAAAACCATTAAAACCGTAAACGACCGAGTAAGCTAGTGCTAACAGGTTAACCCCTACCACTGTACCCGTTAACCAGCGGCCTAAGCGTAGATGTTCGGGTCCAACCACTGGGGGAATTTTACTTTTATTTCCTGCAGCGGTTTCTAGGCGACGTTGACGGGTTTGCCAAGCAAAGTTAACTACGAGGCCGATAATAGGGAAAACGACCACTATTGCTAGGACAGGATGAATGAGAGCCAGAAAATCGACGAATTGCATATAAATATCCCGAAAATAGTCAGCAGAAAATCGTCAATAGTTGACAAGCTATAGCCTTATTTTTTTCAGCTTATCGCAGATATCAGGGGGCAGGGGCAGGGGGCAAAAGGCAGGAGATAGGGTGATAGGGTGATAGGGTTTTGGGGTGATAGGGTGATGAGACAGCTTCCCCACTACCCCACTACCCCACTACCCCACTACCCCACTACCCCACTACCCCACACCCTACACCCCCACTTCCCATTTCGGACGAGGAACCTCTTTGATAATCGGCTAATCTAAAAGCAGCAATCCCTAGATTCAATCCTGACTATGAAACTACAAGAACTTTTGACAAATATCACTCTGGTTTCCCCGATTTCTTCTCCTATCGCTTTAGAAACCGAGATTACGGGAATTTCCACCAACTCCCATGCTTGTCAACCCGGAGATTTATTTATCGGTTTACCCGGTAGTCGCGTCGATGGGGGCGAATTTTGGCGTTCTGCTTTGGAAACCGGGGCCGTAGCGGCGATTATTTCCCCGGCAGCCGCCGCTAAATTTCCCCCCCCGGAGGATGCTTGCGTAATGGTTGTGGCAGATTTAGTTACTGCCGCCGCTGCGATCGCTGCTAAATTCTATCATTATCCTGCCCAAACCCTAAAATTAATCGGTGTGACGGGAACTAACGGCAAAACCACCACCACCCATTTAATTGAATATTTTCTCAGCCAAGCAAAGATTCCCACCGCTTTATTCGGTACTCTTTATACCCGTTGGCAAGGATTCCAAGAAACCGCTAATCATACCACCCCTTTCGCTAACGAGTTACAAGCTAGTTTAGCCAAAGCGGTGAGCGCCGGCAATGAAATCGCCGTCATGGAAGTTAGTTCCCATGCACTGGCCCAGGGACGGGTACAGGGTTGTACTTTTCCCGTGACGGTGTTTACCAATCTCACCAGAGACCATCTCGATTATCACCTCGATATGGAAGATTATTTTGCCGCTAAAGCTAAATTATTTAGTCCCGATTATCTGCAAGGGAAGGCGATTATTAACCTTGATGATGCCTATGGTCAACGTTTAGCGGCCTCCCTGTCTCCCCAACAGGTTTTAACCTATAGTGTGTCCGATGCTAGTGCCGATTTTTATACTAAGGATTTACACTATCAACCCACGGGAGTTGAAGGGGTGATGGTGACTCCCCAAGGGGAAATAGCCTTTGCTTCTCCTCTGGTGGGTCAATATAATCTGGCTAACCTCTTGGCGGCGGTGGCGGCAGTGTTAGAATGTGGTGTAGATTTAGGGAAAGTAATCAGTCAAATTCCCCAGTTTTCAGGAGTACCGGGGCGGATGGAACGGGTTAGCACCGCTCCCGACCAAGATATCAGCGTCATTGTCGATTATGCCCATACTCCCGACAGTTTAGAGAATGTTTTAAAAGCTTCCCGTCCCTTTATTTCTGGTCGGATGATTTGTGTTTTTGGTTGTGGCGGCGATCGCGATCGGACAAAACGGCCGTTAATGGGTAAAATAGCCGCAGAATTAGCAGATTTAGCCATAGTTACCTCCGATAATCCCCGCACAGAGGCTCCCAAACGAATCCTTCAGGATATCGTCGCTGGCATTCCCTCAGAAATTACTGTTCAGGTAATTAGTGATCGCGCTTTGGCCATTGACACGGCTATTCAAGCAGCGCAACCGGGAGACGGGGTAATTATTGCGGGTAAAGGTCACGAAGATTATCAAATTTTGGGGACGGAAAAAATCCATTTCGATGACCGCGAACAGGCCCGGGCCGCTTTGATGAAAGTGAAAAATTGATGGGGGGTGATGAATTATCAAGAAAAGCTAACATTAGTTGACAATTGGCACAAGTAGCAAATGTTAAAATCTGTGATAGACTAGAGGAGTTTAGGTAAAAATCCCCGTTAGGGGGCAACCGCTATCTTGATAAGTGGCCCCCTGTCTTGACTACGCAATGACACAAAAAAGGCGTTACACGCGCTTTGATTGTCTGAGGCCTCTGGCTTTAGACTTTGGGGGATACCCCCTCTTGAGGAGAATCTCTTAAAGTGCATTGTTAGGGTGTGTTAGTAAAAAAGTATCGGTCAATTGGTGACTCTAGATGACCTACTGCCTTAATCCCAACTGTACTCAACCGAAAAACGCCCCGACAGCGTTAATCTGCGAGAGTTGCGGTTCAAAACTTCTTCTGCACGACCGCTATCAAACTCTAGGCATTTTGGGGAAAGGAGGGTTTGGGACAACTTTTGTTTCATCGGATCTGTCCCTACCAGATAAGCCCCTCTGTGTGGTCAAACAACTGCAACCTCCCTCTAAAGAGGCTAATGTTTTTCGCATGGCGAGGGAACTTTTTGAGCGAGAAGTGGAAACCTTGGCAAAACTGGGAGTTCATGCACAGATTCCCCGATTATTGGACTATTTTGAAGATAATCAACAGTTTTATCTAGTTCAAGAATACGTTAAAGGTCATAACCTGCACCAAGAGGTCAAAAAACGCGGACCGTTTAGCGAAGCGGGAGTCAAACAGTTTTTAAGTGAACTCTTGCCGATTTTGCAATATGTCCACGAGCAAAAGGTAATTCATCGGGATATCAAACCCGCTAACCTAATTCGTCGGCGAACAGACCGAAAATTGATTCTGATTGACTTCGGGGCCGTCAAAAATCAAGTTAATCCCGTCACGGCCAATGCCGATTCTCAAACCGCTTTCACTAATTTTGCCGTGGGTACCCAAGGTTTTGCCCCCCCCGAACAGATGGCCATGCGTCCCGTTTACGCTAGTGATATCTACGCGGTGGGAGCTACCTGTCTCTATCTACTCACGGGCAAATCTCCTAAAACGATCGAAGTTGATATTAATACAGGTGAATTACTCTGGGAAAAATTAGTCAAGGTGAGTCCCCCGTTTGCTAAAGTCCTGAAAACAATGCTGGAAGTCTCTGTCCGTCATCGCTACAAATCCGCTCAAGAGGTAATGGATGCTTTAGACATGACGGCTTATGCCGACAGTCTAGCCCAAAGTTTAATCGCCGCTCCAATGGTTACTTCTCAGCCCCCCCGACAAGATTCAGGTTCGATAGCCACTTCCTCCGTTTCTGGCCCTCTCAAGTCTAAATTTCGTCCCAAAAATAAAAATCCAGAGGCCTCTCCAGATAATATGCTGGGGGGACAGATGGCTTTTTCAATGTTTAATACAAATGTATTGAATAAAAGTAAAGCCCGCAGCAGCACAGAGCTAACCTTACTGAAGAAAAAACCCCGCTTAGATGAAAAAGCGATTCTCGATGCTTACAATAACGGCCGGCGCAATTTCGCCCAAGAGGAATTACCAAATCTCAATCTGGCCAAAGCCAAACTTTTGGGGGTAAATTTCTGTCAATCCAAATTAACAGGAGCTAATTTACAAGGGGCAGATCTGTCCAATGCGGATCTGGGCCGGGCTAATCTCAGTCAAGCTATTCTCAAAAGTACCAATTTAAATAATGCCTATCTCGGTTATGCAGACCTAGAAAAGGCCGATTTACGCGGGGCTAATCTCACCGGCACCCATCTTCGCTACGCTAATCTCAAAGATGCTAATCTTTGCGGGGCTAATCTCTCTGATGCCCAAGTAACTCAAGAACAAATCGCCCTGGCAAAAACCAATTGGTTCACAGTTATGCCCAATGGTAAACGCGGTTCCTGGTAATCTTTTTTCAGTGATCACTAAACAGTAATCAGTAAACAGTGAAAAGACAGTAGGAAACTTCTATTTAGGGCTTGCTGAATAAATCTAAAAACCTTGTTGGGTAAGACTTTTAGACTTTTTGTCAATCAAAAAGTACCGGACTGGGCGTGATCAGGGGGAAAATTCCGGGACTTTTTCCCTGAAAATTAGGTAATTGACCACCTGAAAATCGGTCAAACCCTACACCCCACACCCCACACCCTACCCCCAAGAAAAACTTTTTCAGCAGACCCTATTTAATACTGTCACTTCAAACTCAAATCTGATAGCTGATAACTGATAACTGATAACTGATAACTGATTTAACCGCGGCTTTCCTTAAAGGTTTTGTAGGCGGTTTCGGAGTCGAAAATATGGCAATAATCAACGATTCGCTGCATTAATGCCCAAGAAAACTCGGTTTCTTTCAGGTGACTACCCCAATTTTCTTTGAGACTAGCGTGAACTTTGCGGAGGTTATAGGAAGGAATCGCCGTCGAGATATGATGGGGGATATGGACATTAATATCGTGACAGAGAATTTCTACCCAACGGGGATAGCTACAGTGAACTGTCCCTTCTAGTTGCGCTAAAGCTTGATTCCAGTCTTCGGGATAGGAAAATTGAATATCGGGATCCGTGTGATGGACAAGGGTAAAGGTACTCATCCAAAAATGATAGACAAACCAAGGTACCACCCAAAATTTAACCAATCCCCAGACACCAGTGTAGAAAATGAGGGTTGGGAAAAAAATAGCGGCAAAAACTAGGACGACAATCATCGAAAAGCGCGCTTTTTCCCGTTCGTTCTCCTTGAATTGTTCGATGTTGAAGTGTAGAATAGCCCAGTGGGCGATCGAACCAAGCCACCAGAAACGTCCGCGAATGCCGCGATAAAAGAGACGCACTAGGGGATTAGCTGAGTTAAAAGCTTCTAATTCCCACGGATCCCAAGCATTATCTATAGTTACCATGTTAGTTTTAGTATGATGGCGATCGTGCAGGAAACGCCAGCAGTGGAAGGGATAGATAAGCGGTAAGAGGAAAATATGACCGACAAGATCATTAACCCAGCGTCGATTAGCAAAAGACCGATGACCGCAATCATGCGCGATCACAAAGAATCCCGTTAAAGCTGTACCAGTGAAAATCCAAGCTAAAGGCAGTAAATACCAGGGAGAATAAACTAGCATTGCATAACCGGACATGACCGCCAAAATATTCGTAATCACTCCAAACCAAGCTTTAACCTGGTCTTTCTGGAAATATTCTTTGGGAATGCTTTTAATAATATCTTTCAGTTTAAAGTCTGGCTCGATCGAGGTGATCAACTCCCCATACAATTTATCCGTCGTTGCCGTCATGAAATCTCCAATTACACTTAGGTGAACCCTTGACAAGAAATCAGCTAGGAGGTGCGGCTAAATTCTGCTCCCTACCACAAGCCAATTTTTTTGTCAACATATTTTTAACTTTAATTAATAAACTTCCGCGAAGCTTAATAATCCTTTACTTTATATACCATAAGAGGAGATTTTCTGTTTTGGCCAAATTTGCCTTTTGCCTCTTGCCTTTTGCCTTCAGAAGCTGATAACTGATAAAAAAACCAAATATTGACTATTTTTAGGCTTTTTTTTAACGATTAGCGGTGCTTTCTAGGGATTTAATCTCCTCCTGTACCTTACGGTGTTCGCGATTTAACTGTTTTTTGACCGATTCGGGGAGTTGTTCCTGTTTTTTCAGGGCATTATTAAAGTAATCTAAGGCCAATTTCAAAGAGCCAGTATTTTTATCCGTATTGCCTTGAATTCTCAGGATTTGACCTTTCAGATACATTAATTCTGGATTATCGGGGGTCGCTTTCAGAGCGTTATCGATAAACTGCAAAGCCTGATCGTACTGCTTTAAATCCCGGTAAGCTAGAGCTATACCTCGATCGACCAAGTAATCAGGACTTCCGTAGGTTTCTAGCCGTTGAATTGCCTCTTGGGGACTAGAAAAGGGTAGATTAACCGCTAAAATCAAATCCATATAACCCTTTAACAGATTCAATTCTGGATCCGTAGGATTAACCTTTTCTGCGGTTTCCAAATACTGAAACACC
Organism: Microcystis sp. M_QC_C_20170808_M3Col; assembly: GCF_007095505.1. Classification (NCBI taxonomy): domain Bacteria; kingdom Bacillati; phylum Cyanobacteriota; class Cyanophyceae; order Chroococcales; family Microcystaceae; genus Microcystis; species Microcystis sp. M_QC_C_20170808_M3Col. Next base: position 6,577 of record NZ_SFBY01000123.1, on the reverse strand, counting down.
TGTTGTAATCTGGGGATAGCCGATACTGCTCCTTCGGTTTGAAAAACGTAGGTTCCCTCCAAAAAACTCCCCACCGCTAGATACAAATTTCCCCTTAAGGGGTCGCTGGCCTGCATTTGCTTGGCCGCTTCCTTAGTTTTCTCGGAGTAGGTTTTTAGGGTGTTCCAATCCTGGTCGGTAAAAGCAAGAGAGGCGCGCATAGCATGGGACAAAGGTTCTTGGGGTTCCTTTTCTGTGGCCTCAATAGTTAATTTTTTGGCCTCTAGATAGTTACCTTCTTTAAAAATAGCGTTAAAAGCGGCCTCGGTCTTATCGCCAATCGGTCGGGGATTGGTTTTGCGGAAAGGATCTCCAGCTAACCCAGGACCAATCCAGTTAACCATTACCATAACAGCCAGCGAAGCACCGATCGCCATTCTTTTCGTTAAACCTAACCTCAGCACCATGGTCAAAAGTCTCCTTGAGCGAATGAAAAAATCTGTCACAATAGAAACGGGTTTCTAGACTTAATTTCCAGTTATTTTCCTCTCAATGCTTTATCTCAAAGATGTGGTTTATCATCCTCCCGCTGCTCTCAATCCCATTTTACAGGGGATTAATCTCGAATTAGCTCCCCAAGAATTAGGTCTGATTGTCGGCCCCAGTGGTTCCGGAAAAACGACTCTTTTGGAAATTCTAGCAGGCTTTGCCGATAAAACAGGAGGGACAATTCACTGGCGCGACCAAGAATTAACGGTGCTGCATCTGCAACAATTAGGAGGAATCGTTTTTCAGTTTCCTGAACGTCATTTTTGCGGTAAAACCATCCTTGAGGAGTTGCGTCTCGGTCATCCGGAGATTAAAAGCGATCGCCTAACGGCGGCCTTAAAGGAGGTAGGATTAGAAAATATGCCTCTGGATACTTCTCCCCACAATCTTAGTGGAGGTCAACAGCGTCGTTTATCCCTCGCTGTCCAGTTAATCCGGCAGCCTAATCTGTTACTTCTCGATGAACCTACGGCCGGTTTAGATTGGTCGATGCGTCGTCAATTGGCTAAACTTCTCGCTAGTCTCAAACAACACTGGACTTTATTAGTAGTTAGTCACGATGCCGGAGAATTACTCCCCATTGCTGACCGTCACTGGAAAATTGAACAAGGACATTTGCGGGAATTAAAAAGTGAAAAAACAGATAGTTGAGGTTTTAGGGTGTTAGGGTTTTAGGGTTTTAGGGTTTTTAGTTGAAATTCCCCACTTCCCCACTTCCCCACTTCCCCACTTCCCCACTTCCCCACTTCCCCACTTCCCCACTTCCCCACTTCCCCATTCCCCCATCTCCTGTCTCCTGACTCCTGACGACCGGCTCCTAACCCCACCAACAAACTTTTTGCCGCAAACCCGAATTAATGCTCCTTTCCGAATTATTTGACCTTTGGCAAGAAACCCTAGAATGGCAACCCGATGGGGCCATACAAGCGCGATTTCAACAACTTTATGACTTGATTTTAGAGGGTAATCAACGTTTTAATCTCACCCGAATTACCCAACCAGAGGAGTTTTGGGAAAAACATCTTTGGGATTCTTTATCGGGTTTAGCTTGGTTACAAAAATCCCAGCCAGATCTATTGACAAAATCCCTATCAGTCATCGATTTGGGGACCGGGGCCGGGTTTCCGGGGGTGCCAATTGCGATCGCCTATCCCCATTGGTCGGTGACTCTCTTAGATTCCACCCAAAAAAAGATTAATTTTCTTGAAGAAGTTATTGACAAATTAGAGTTAAATAACACGAAAACTCGTTTAGGTCGGGCGGAAATCGTCGGGAAAAACCCTAAACATAACTGTGCTTACGATATCGTCTGTTTGCGAGCGGTAGCTAATGTGGATATCTGTGTTAACTATGCTTTGCCTTTCCTGAAAAAGACCGGAATCGCTATTCTCTATCGTGGTCAGTGGTCATCGGAGGATAGTTCGAGTTTAGAGAAGAATTTAGGGAAAGCTGGCGGTAAAATCCTCGAAATTGCTAGTTTTACCACTCCCTTAAGCCAAAGCGTCCGTCATTGTCTATATATCGGCAAGGGATAACTTTAAGCGGTGAGAGGATGGAAAAAGAAAGCCAAGGCGAGGATAGCATAGGTAGCTAAGAGTAACATTCCTTCCAACCAATTCGATCGCCCATCACTACTAATCGAATTAGCTAACCACACCGCTACAACCACTGCCACCAACTCAAAGGGATTAAAATTTAGATCCATGGGCTGACCGATAATATAACCCATGATAACCAAAACCGGAGCCACAAACAGGGCGATCTGCATACTTGAACCGACGGCCACAGATACCGATAGATCCATTTTATTCTTAAGGGCGACGGTGACAGCTGTAGCGTGTTCGGCCGCATTACCGATAATAGGCAAAAGAATCACCCCGGTAAACAGCGCCGTTAAACCTAGCTGTTCCGTAGCCTCCTCTAGGGATGCCACCAATAACTCCGATTCTACGGCCACGGCGATAGTAACGACCAATAAAATCAAAGACCAAAACCAGACTTTCGGCTTTTCGGGGTTTTCTGTGCCGCTTTCCTCCTCGATACCAGCAACCCCGACATCGTAGAGATAGGTGTGGGTTTTCATGGAAAACAAGAGACTTAAACCATAGACGAAAATTAACACCGCTGCCACGGCCACGGATAGACGCTGTAGGACTGCTTCCCCGACTCCCGTGGAGGTAAATTCCACGGCAGTGGGTAAAAGAATCGCCACCACCGCTAAATTCATGGCCGAGGCATTTAAACGGGCAGTTATTGGTTGAAATTCCTGTTCTTTGAAGCGTAAACCGCCTAAAAACATCGATAATCCCATAACTAAGAGTAAATTACCGATAATTGAGCCAGTAATCGTCGCTTTTACCACATCGATAAAACCTTCCCGCAAAGCGACATAGGCGAGAATTAATTCTGTGGCATTGCCAAAGGTGGCATTCATCAAACCGCCAATATTTGGCCCGACCACCACCGCAATCGCTTCCGTGGCTTCCCCCATGTAGGCCGCTAGGGGGATAATGGCTAGACAAGCGGTGATAAAAACTACTGTTCCGCCCCAGTGTAACAGGGAACCGGCGATCGATAGCGGCACAAAAATCAATAAGATGGCGAAGATGGTATTTTTGCTTAACATAAAGTGGGTAATTTTGTCAAGATAATTTTATTTTGATTGGGTCGGGAACTAATGGGTACTAGAATCGGATTTTAGCCAAAATTCCCCGGTAGAACCGGTTATTATCCATAATATTGCCCTAAAACCGTCTCTGAGCGACTTTTCTAGGGGTTCGGGGGGTGATTGGGAGGGAACAGTCACCGGTTTAATCACAATTCCGCGACTACCAAAAACAATTTCTCCCACTAATCGCGCCCTTCTCATGTGATTATCGGAAGTGACTAGATAGACACTATCAATACCTTGGGCTTTCAGTTGATCGGCTAGGCTAGTAAAGTTAGTGACAGTATCTCGCGCATTGTAATCGAGATGGAGACGTTCTGGGGGAATTCCCGCTTTTTTAAAAATCTTTCTCACATATCGTCGCGGACTACCGGAAGACACCCAAATCGGTAGATCAGGATATTCCTTAGCTAATTTTGCCGCAAAACGTTCTCGATCGGCATGACCTCCCAAAACAAAAATCGCTTCCGGTTTTGCCCACTGCTGACGTAAATCGTAGTATAACCAGCCTAAACTCGCCAAAATTAGCGGAATAGCCAGCAATTTTAACCTAGATTTGCCTAACTTCCCTTTCAGAGAAACTCGCTTTTTCCTGCGAGAATTAGCCTTGAGAACCATATAACAGTGATCGGTGAGCGGTTGTCAGCCTTCAGCTTTGTGGGTTAAAGTGATCGAGGGTGAGTCATCGAACTAACATTGACGCAGGAGATGGGGATTTTATTCCCTAACTGACCGATAATTTTCCCGGAACTCAGGTTGATTGATGCGGTCGCTTACATCCCCCACCAACGGGCCACCGCTTCGGGAAGGGGTAGCAAAATACTTAATAACAAAGACAGGGAAAATAGTCCTAATAAATCTCGTTTATTATCCAATTCAGTCACATCATTTAATGCAGGTTGATCGCTGACTGGCATTAATAAAAGAATAATCGCCCAGAGTAAAAAATCGGGCTGCACTAGGGCTAAAATAAACATGAATAATCGAGTTAATTGACCGATAATTATGGCGGTTTTCTGCCCATACATGGCGTGAACAATATGACCACCATCCAATTGACCCACGGGCATTAAATTTAGGGCTGTAACGATAATTCCCACATAACCAGCTACCGCTAAAGGATGTAAATGGATCGCTTTTCCTGCGATTAAATTACTGCCGAGGGCTAGTTTAGCTACGATAGACAAGAAAAAAGAAAACTGCGGATTTAAGGCCTGAAAATTTAATAAACTGCTTTGATTAGTTAGGGGAACTATTTCCGAGAGGGACAATCCCCAAAACAGTAGAGGAATAGCGATAATTATACCCCCCAAAGGACCGGCCACTGCCACATCAAATAAAGCTTTGCGGGTGGGGACTGGGGATCGCATTTGAATAAAAGCCCCGAAGGTGCCTAGGAAGAAAGGAATGGGGATAAAATAGGGCAAGGTAGTTTTAATTTTATATTTAACTGCTGTCAAATAATGGCTAAATTCGTGCAGTCCTAAAATAGCAATTAAGCCTAAACTGTAGGGGAAACCTTGCAATAATAAACTAGAATTATTTTCTAATTGTTGAGAGGTAATGCCACTTAATCCCGCACCGATGACTGTGGTAGTTAAGAGAGTTAATAACAATAAACCCAGGGCAAGAAAGGGGCGAGTAATTTTTTCAGTTTCTATAGTTTCTGTTTTTTGCTGCCAGGGATTAGCCACAAGAGCGAAAAAAGGTTGTCCCTGAAAACTTTCTTGGAAAAGCAATAAAAAGCGATCCCCAAAAACCTTTTCCACATTGTTTTTAATCACTTGATAAGCTTCTTCAGGAACCGCTCGCAATTTGCCCCGACAGAGAATTGCCTGGGGACGATAATCGATATTTTGCAGATAATAAATCCCCCAAGGAAAACAATCTCGTAGGGATTTTTCCTCTTCGGCAGTGATCGGTTTTAAATTATTTTTAGCCGCAGGATTATCAAGATTTTCTAGGACTAAATTCGCTGTTTCCGGTGGTGATGGGGGACTTTCTTGGGGAGTAACCCGTCCCTTCTGTACTAACCACCAATACAAAAAAGGACAGATCACAAAAGGGCCGATCAGCAAAAATGCCGGCATGGGGGTATCCTCTCCATAGATTAACATCCAGCCCGTCCAAATTAGAGCCGGAGTCATCAGGACCAACCAAATTAACCAAATTGGTGTTGTCGTGATTTTGGCCACGCTACGCTTGACGATAAAATAGGTGAAACCGCCCAGAATCCCTAATAACAACCACATTTCCATATCGGCTCTTTTCTCTTGAGTAAAAGGCGGCTAATTTCAGCCCGCCCGGTCAACGATTGTGCTAAGTTATAAACCGCATTGATTGTGATTTGGATAGGCAAACCATGCGATCGGAAACCGAATCGTCTCCTTTAGAGGTTAGCAAAACCACAAAACCCCCTCGATTAATTCTAGAAGGTTTATACGCTTTCTCGCCTAATCGGGAAACCCTAGGGGGAACCTCTTATCTTATTGTAGAAAATACTGGTAATATTCTCGTGGATTGTCCTAGCTGCGAGGAGAGCGAGCGGGATTTTCTGCGAGAAAAAGGAGTCCGTTACCTATTTTTTACCCATCGCGGGGGTCAGGGGAAACAGGGCGCTCTTCTGCAAAGTTTGCTCAATTGTGAGATTATTCTACAGGAACAGGAAGCTTATCTGCTTCCTCACCGTCAAATTACCGTTTTTCAGCAGCAAATCCAGTTATCTCCCACTTGTAGCGCTTTTTGGACTCCAGGCCATTCTCCCGGTTCCTCCTGTCTCTACTGGCAACGTCACGGGGGGGTTTTATTTACCGGTCGTCATCTTCTCCCCGACACCAAGGGTCAACCGCAACCCCTACAGACCGCGAAAACTTTCCACTGGCCGCGGCAATTGCGATCGCAACAGGCCATTTTAGACCGTTTTAACCCAGAAACTCTCTCCTATCTTTGTCCGGGGGCCAATACCGGCTTTTTGCGCGGTCGGGGAATTATCGATCGCGCCTACGAAAAAATCAGCGCAAATTCTCTTAACTAGGGTCTGCTGAAAAAGTTTTTCGGTGGGGGTTGGGGGTTGGGGGTTGGGGGATGGGGGATGGGGGATGGGTTTTACCGATTTTCAGGTGGTCGTACTAAATCCGGTTATTAAAAACTGATTATTTATTCTCCGTTTGGCATGAGTGCCTCTCCTGATATGTAGCCTATACTCAACGGATTTAGTATTACTTCCGATTTTGCCACTCAATCCAAGCTTTTGGGGGGTTCTACCCCCCAAACCCCTAGGGTTGATTCATTTAAATTAAGTACAGCGGATTTTGAGTCAATAAATTTGACTGAAGATTCTCAAGTTTATCTTTCTCTAACCAAAACGGTTAGTCACAATAA
>NZ_SFBY01000122.1:0-9402 GCF_007095505.1 Microcystis sp. M_QC_C_20170808_M3Col | reverse complement strand
AGATTGGCCATGATAACCCAACGATTGTCTGGGGATAATTTCCCCTCCGAGGGAAACTCGAAGTTTTCTGGTGAGGTTGGCAGTTGCTCAATCTTGCGATACATTAGTACTAAGGAGAGGAGATGCAAGGGTTTTGAGCGATTAAGCGCAGATTTAAGTGCATTTGGGAAGCTCTCAATCAAGCTAAAAGCCCTTTCCTGTAAGGTTTTTAGCTTCTTTCAGCCAACCCTAACTAAGTGTCAGCAGAAGTCCCTCGCTTTTAGCGATGGGATGAATGCTGACCAACATATAGACAATTCTCAAAAACCGATGCTCCGATGAACAGATCTTGACCACTATTCCTTAAGCGATAAGCGAGCTTCGACGGGTCGTGTTGCAAGAAAAAGTATGGGTCTTAGGAACTAGGACTTCTGCCGGGGTCGGGAAGGTAAGACTGGCTATCTTTCGAGGTAGAAAGCGCATCCCATTGAAGCAGGAAGCTCTCAACGACCTTGAGAGTAGTTCACCTAACTACTGCTTAAGCGTTGTACCGTTTCTCCCGACAATAATCGATGAGTTTCGGCGAGAAGATAGGGAATTTTATCAGCGTGGGGACTAGCGGCTAAACAGGGAGTTAAATCGAGTTTTTCCACCTCTTTTGCCTGTTGACCGGGGAACCAGTGACCCCCATTCCCCAAGAGATTGTATCTGGCCTTGGCAAAGTCAATCATATCGTAGGCGATAGCGAGATTGCGTAACCAGAGGATAGAAGGAATATTGATGTGATTGGGGGTATTTTCCCAGCTAGGTAAACCCACAGACCAAGTTTTCACCCAATTATCGCCTAAACAGTTGATCATCTCCCCTTGCAATCTCTCGATAATTGGCGGTAAAATCTCCTCGGCTCGATCGAGTAAGGGTAAAGTTTTCAGGTGTTCATCAAAATCTCTGGCTCGCGCAGCACCGATACTAAGGGTATGGACGGTCGGATGACTGAGACAGAATAGGTTATTAAAAACCATCGGACTGAGAGGAAAACAGAGAGCCACGAGCTTAGGGGGAGGATTATAGAGATGGCCGCCCTTATCGGAGGGACTAATGATAAAAACCCCCATATCGTGCTGTTTTGCCGCTTCTATGGCCGGCCAGTTATTCTGAAAAATATAGTACCAGTGCAGATTGAGGTAATCGTAACAATTTGTTGCAATAGTCTTGACAATTACATCATTTTGTGCATGGGTCGAGAAACCGATAAAACGAACTTTTCCCTGTTGCTGTAATTTTTTCGCCTCTTGCCAACAACCGCCCTCGGCCATAGTGTAATCGAGAATTTCAGCGGTGTTGATGCCATGGATACCCAACAAATCCACATAATCTAACCGTAAAAATTGCAGGGATTGCTCAAAGTTACGGCGAAATTCCCGCACATCTTGACTAGGAGAAACTTTCGTCTGCACGATAATCTCATCTCTGGGTAGTTGCGGTAAAATTTTGCCTAATTGCATCTCGGAAGTGCCGTAACCCCTAGCGGTTTCGATGTGATTAATCCCCACTTCCAGAGATTTATTGATGATTGCCTCTAAATTGCCTTGATTCTCGTCGGGAATTTGCGACATTGGCACATCCTGCCACTGAAATTGATAGCGCATTCCCCCACAGGAAAACACCGGCATTTGTAGATTAGTGCGACCGAAACGACGATACTGCATATATTCAGTTATCAGTTATTAGTGGGAAGTGAGGAGACCACTTCGTGCGCGTTGCGGGGGGAGAAGGGAGAGGGGTGATGGGGTTTTAGGGTTTTAGGGTTTTGGGGTATTAGTTGAAACTTCCCTATTTCCCCATTCTCCCATTCCCCCATTCCCTATCCCCTGTTCCCCGTTCCCTAAATTTAATCGGGTAAAGTGAGAATTTCGACACCGGTTTCGGTGACGGCGATGGTGTGTTCAAATTGGGCCGAAAGTTTACCATCTTTAGTAATAGCAGTCCAACCGTCTTTTAAGACAATATGTTGCCAGGTTCCCTCATTAATCATTGGTTCAATGGTGAATACCATGCCGGGGCGAATTTTTTTGCCCTTGCCACGAGTGCCGTAGTGGGGAACCTGCGGACCGGTGTGAAAAACATTACTGATACCATGACCGACAAAATCTCTAACCACCGAAAATCCTTCTCCTTCGGCATATTCTTGGATAGCCGCCCCGATATCGCCGATTTTACCCCCCGGCTGCACTGCATCTATGCCTCTTTGCAGACATTCTCTGGTAACTTCCACTAACTTTTTGGCCAGGGGGGAGGGAGTACCGACAAAGAAAGTGCGTGAGGTATCGCCGTGATAACCTTCTAAAATCGGGGTGACATCGATGTTAATAATATCGCCCTCTTTAAGGATTTGATTGGCGCTGGGGATGCCGTGACAGATGACCTCGTTAATGCTAGTACAGATAGACTTAGGGAAACCATGGTATCCTAGGGGCGCACTTTTCGCTCCCTGGGCGCAAGTCCAACGTTCTGCCTCATCATTGATTTCTAGGGTACTTACCCCCGGTTTGACCATATCTGCCAGATGGTCTAAGAGTTTAGCCGCTAATCGTCCGGCTCGACGCATTTTTTCAATTTCCCGGGGAGAGAGTAAGGTGATGGTATCGTTGCCCATGAATTATCCGACTGTTGAGAAAGATTCTTGTTACATTTCTTATCCTAGCAAAATCGGGCAGCGTTATTGTTTAGGGGGGGAGACTTTTCAGTTATCAGTAAACAGTAAACAGTAATCAGTGAACTGAAAACTCACATATGATCACTGATAACTGATCACTGATCACTGATAGCTGTCTCCCGTCCCCTGACAAGACAAATTAACCGAATCTACCGGCTACATAATCGCGAGTTTGTTGATTAACTGCATCGGTGAAAATTTTCTGGGTGGCATCACATTCCACCAAACGACCGACGCGGGTTTCATCGGCATTAAAAAAGGCCGTGCGATCGGATACCCTAGAGGCCTGTTGCATATTATGGGTGACAATGACGATCGTGTATTGTTCCTTCAATTCATGGATTAATTCCTCGACTTTGAGGGTAGAAAGGGGGTCTAAAGCGGAACAAGGTTCATCCATTAATAATACTTTTGGTTTTACTGCCAAAGCGCGAGCAATACACAATCTTTGTTGTTGTCCTCCCGATAATCCTAAAGCGGATTTATTCAACAGCTCTTGAACTTCATTCCAAAGAGCAGCTCCTTTTAAAGCTGATTCCACAATCTCATCTAATTCACTGCGACTAGCGGAACGATAAATTCTAATACCGTAGGCTATATTATCGTAAATACTAGCGGGAAAAGGGTTAGGGCGCTGAAACACCATACCCACCTGTCGCCGTAAAGTATGAAGGTTAACTTTGGGGGCGTAGATATCCTGGCCAAAAAACCTAACTTTGCCCTTAACTGTCACTTGCCCCTCTAATTCCCCGATGCGATTGAGGGCTTTTAAGAGAGTAGATTTACCACAACCAGAGGGGCCGATCATGGCGGTTACTTGCCTTTGAGGTATTTGTAAAGAAACCCCTTCCAGGGCTTTTTTGCTACCGTAGAAAAAGCTGAGATTTTCGACTTCGATCGCCGAATTAGCTAGAGAAGTAGGGGTGTTCATGGTAGAGGAATCGATCATCAGAAAAGTGCTTAATTTGAGCGTTTACGAGTGACAAAACGGGAGAGAAGGCTAGTAATTAAAACTAAGATAATTAGGACTAAAGAAGCTGTCCAAGCTAGGGAATTTTGTTCAGGAAAGGGGGAACTAGCGTAGTTATAAATCAACACCGTTAAAGCTGGTGTGGGCGACCAAAGACTTTCTTGCCAAAATTGACTAAATAAAGCCGTAAACATTAAGGGAGCGGTTTCTCCAGCGGCCCGGGCCACCGCTAATAATATCCCGGTCATAATCGGTGCGATCGCTGCTGGCAGGACAATGCGAAATACCGTATTGAAACGGGAACCCCCCAAAGCGGAAGAACCGAGACGGTAGGACATGGGTATTAGTTTTAGGGACTCTTCCGTGGTTAAAGCGACGATGGGCAACATAATCACCCCCAAAGCAAAGGCCCCCGCTACGGCGGAAAATTGTTTGGTGGTTAAGACCAAAACCCCGAAGGAAAACACCCCGACGATGACGGAAGGGGTACTACTCAACACCACGATCGCAAAGCGCAGAATACCGCCAATTTTGGAACCCCGAGCGAATTCCGAGAGGAAAACCCCGGTGAGAATCCCCAGAGGTATGCTGCCTAAAGCCGCTAAACCGACCATGGTTAAAGTCCCCACGATTGCATTGGCAAAACCGTTGGGAACACTGGGATCGGAGCCAACTGGGGCGGGTAAAGAGGTGAAAACTTGCCAATTAAATCCGGGTAAACCTTCTTTGACAATTTGAAAGAGAATAGCGAATAAAGGCAGAATGGCGATGGCACTAAGAGCGATCGCTAAACCCGTGAGACCGTTGGTAAAAAAATGTCGCCACGGTGACAGGGGTTGCTGTAAATCTTCTTCGGGAAAAGCTCCTTGAGTCATAAATTAACGATTGCGGTTGATAAATTGTACTAATAAGGCCGCTACACTATTGACGGCTAAGGTAATAAAAAATAGAGTCAAAGCTAGATACATCAAGGCTCCGATGTGGATTTTTTCAAAAGCTTCTGGGAAGGTATTAGCTAGTACAGCAGGAATAGTATAACCAGGGGCCAAGAGGGAGGGACTAATAATCGAGGAGTTACCGATTACCATGGCCACCGCCATAGTTTCCCCTAAAGCGCGCCCTAAACCGAGGATAATCGCCCCGATAATGCCAGAACTGGCCGCCGGCAACAACACGCGCCAGATGGTTTCCCAACGAGTCGCCCCTAGGGCCATGGAGGCGCTGCGTAATTCGGGGGGGACGGTAAGCAACACATCGCGACTGATAGCGGAAATAGTCGGCACGATCATGATGGCCAGGATCACACCGGCGATCAGCATACTTGGTCCCAACGGTTGGGTATTAAACAAAGGGAACCAAGCAAAATTTTGAAATAACCATTCTTGCAGAGGTTTCAGCACGGGAATTAGTACGAAAATCCCCCATAAACCAATAATTACACTGGGAATCGAGGCAATTAGTTCCACTAGAAAACCGATGGGATAACGGACACTTGCCGGCAAATAATTCTCGCTCGTGGTTAAAGCAACGGCGACACTGAGGGGAATAGCTAATAAAAGAGCTAGAATCGAGGAAACGATCGAACCGAAAATAAAAGGTAAACCACCAAATTTGAGGACGTTAACATCCCAAGTGGTTCCCCAGAGAAATCCCCAACCGAATTCATTGATCGCCGGCCGCGCATCCTGAAAAACAATCCAGGCCATCCAGAGCAGAAAGATTAAACCAGAGGCGGCACAAATCCAGACTAAGATTGTAAAAATGCGATCAAATAAACCCGCAGTACCGGGGCTTTCGTTAAGATTGGCCGCCGAGAGATCAAAAGACTCGACCGATTCAGAAAAATTAGCCATAAGGTAGAGAGCGATTAGCAGTTATCAGTTGTTTAAAACGCAACTGTAGGGGCTGAACATTGTTCAGCCCAGAGAAAAGAAATACTTGCAGTTATTAGTTATGAGGTTAACCGGTAACTTTTTTCCATCTTACTGGAAAGCGGTGACAATCAAGTTCAAACTAATACAAAAGTATTTATTTAATTTTGTTAACTTCGGCTAAAACTTTTTGTGTCACCGATTGGGGAATCCGGGTAAATTCCAATTGATTGTTAATACCTTGACCGGTGGTGAGAATCCAAGTCAACAGTCTTTTAATTTCCGCCGCTTTTTTGTTATCAGCGTAGTCTCTCGGTACTAATAACCAAGTAATCCCGACGATCGGATAGCCATTGCTCGGATCATCTACATTAGCGGTAAAATCAGCGTTAAATTTCACCCCTTCCATAGCTTTGTTAGCTTCGGCGAGACTCGGTTCGACAAATTGACCGGCTTTATTTTGAACTTTGGCAGTTCTCATGGTTGCCCCTTCATTTTTGCGGGCAAAGGTATCTTGAACGTAACCGATCGAGCCTTCTGTTTGTTTAACCAGGGCCGCCACACCATCATTTTTCGGTCCCTTGAGAACGGTAAAACCCCAGTTAGGTTCTTTGCTGGTTCCCACTTTACTTTTGAAAGAAGGACTAATAGCACTCAGGTGGGAAGTAAAAATCTCTGTAGTACCGCTACCATCGGCCCTAACCACCACTTTAATGGGTCGGTCGGGCAGTTTCGGATCCACTTGTTTCCAGTTGGTGATCTCGCCACTGAAGATTTTACCGAGGTTAGCCCGGGAAATTTGCAGGTTATTTACCCCGGGCAGATTATACACCACGGCGACGGCTCCTCCGGCGGTGGGAACTAGCAGTAACCCATTTTTCATCTGGCCTTTTTCCGAGGAGGAAGGAGCGGCATCGGAAGCCCCAAAATCGACGGTTCCGGCGATAAATTGCCGGACACCAGCACCGCTACCGACGGAATTATAGTTAACGGTGACACCAGTGGCGTTTTTATAGTCGGCAAAATAACGCTGGTATAGGGGCGCGGGAAAGGAGGCTCCCGCACCGTTCAGGGTTTGGGCGAAAGCTTCTCCCATCGTCCCTGCTAAGGCCGCTGCCGTGGCGAAGGAGACAGCACACACACGAGTTAGGGTAGCAGTTGAGAATATCATAAGTTTTCTGGTTGAAGAATCCTGCACAATTGGGAAAGTTGAACTTTCTTCAAAATATAGTTTAAGGCATAAATATTACTTTTAAATCTAGAAATATTGGGGATTTTTTTGGTTAAGATTGGGTAAAATTTCGGTTAAGTTTAATTTAAAAAGTTCACAGCTTTTGGCAATAATTTAGATCGATCAAGACCAAAATCCATTGTATCTATTCAAGGATGAAATCTTAATTTAAACCATCTGTTGGGGAGAAATTGCCCGGACAAAGCTTTTTATCTAGGGCAGGCTGAATAAATCTAAAAACCTTCAAAAAGTGCCGATCCTGGAAGTGATCTTGGGGAAATTTAGGCACTTTTTCCCTGAACATTAGGTAATTGACCACGGCTCGACTGAGCTTCGCCGAACGTCCGAACGTCCTGAAAATGGGTAAAACCCCACACCCCACACCCCACACCCTGCCCCCAGGAAAAACTTTTTCAGCAGACCCTAATTAGGGTTGATCAAGCTTTTTGCGGGTGATTTGGCTAATATATACCCGTTGGCTAATCTTTACTCCTGATCTGGGGATTGTCCGAAAAGATGCTCTACGATTCGCTTAACTTCTGTGCGGATACCAGTGACTTCGTTGCGGAAAAACTGCCGATCGCTCTCAGCTTGAGTGATAAATTGATTTAAGCGCTCGTTGGTTCGTTCAAGACTCCCTGCTATATCTTCTCGATTCTGTTGCGTGAGGACAACGGTAGCCTGTAGTATGCTCTCGATCCGTTCTAATCTTTCATCCGTCATGGGTGACAATCCCTTGAGAGCTTTTTATCTGTCTCTCTACTTAGAATTATATAGGGCTTGCTGAATCAAGGTATGAATGACAACCTTGCACCCATCCAAAAGTTAGTTTGGGTCTAGGTTTTAAAAATCCCACAAAAGAAGATTCATATCTCAAATCAGCAACGCCAAAAACTCTAATAGCAAATCTGTTTTTAATAGTATGATTAACTTCCAATCGAACTTTAAAAACCCGCTCCCCACTTCCCACTTCCTATTCCCCGCTCTCTTGCCCAAATACTCACCTCGCCTACCTCAACTCTGGCCAGTTAATGCTATTATACACCTAACCAGACATTTTAGCCTGAAATTCTGAAATATAATGTTTGCTTAACCTGGAACGATCAAAGCGTTAGATTAGAAAGAGTCCTTTTTTTAGAGATATTTAAACCTGATGGTCTGGCCTTTTAAACCGAAAACCCGCAAACAAATCGCTCGAATAGAAATTACAGGTGCAATTGCCTCCGATACCCGCAAAAGAGTCTTAAAAGCCCTAGAAATCGTCAAAGAAAGGCAATATCCCGCCCTACTTCTCCGCATTGACTCCCCCGGGGGAACCGTGGGGGATTCCCAAGAAATTTATGAAGCATTGAAGCGGTTACAAAAAAACACGAAAATAATCGCTAGTTTTGGCAATATTTCCGCCTCTGGCGGCGTTTATATCGGTATGGGGGCTAATTATATTATGGCTAACCCCGGCACGATTACTGGCTCGATCGGTGTTATCCTGAGAGGGAACAATCTGGAAAGATTGTTGGATAAGGTGGGAGTTTCGTTTAAAGTGATTAAATCTGGCCCTTATAAAGATATTCTCTCCTTCGATCGAGAATTAACTGATGAAGAAGAAAGAATTCTCCAGGATATGATCGATACCAGTTATCAGCAATTTCTGCAAACCGTCGCCAGCGCTAGAAATTTAGATGTCAATCAGGTGAAAAGTTTTGCCGATGGGCGCATTTTTACCGGTCAACAGGCTTTAGAATTAGGAGTGGTCGATCGCTTGGGAACCGAGGAAGATGCCCGACTTTGGGCGCTAGAATTGGCAGGATTACCCCCAGATAAAACTAAATGTCAGACTATCGAAGAACCGAAACCCCTCCTCAGTCGTCTGACGGGCAATCGTTCCCAAATACCCCTAGGATTACAAAAAACCCTACAGCGTCTAGAATTTGAATTGGAAGTTAACGGACAACTATTGTGGTTATACCGACCCTGATGGCCAAATTAAAGTCGAGAAAAAGGGCGCGTTAACCCCTAAAATTGACTCATCAGGATTAGCGGAGGATGACAATCGTGCAGTGGAAGGTTCGAGCCATTCGGGGAGCGACGACAGTAACGGTTAATACTATTGAAGCTATACGAGAAGCAGTGACAGAACTCCTCGAAGCGATCGAAATCCACAATAGTCTCGATCCCGATGATATTGTTAGTATTATCTTTACGGCAACTCAGGATTTAGACGCGATTTTTCCCGCTGCTATCGCTCGCGAACGTCCCCATTGGCAAAATGTCCCCCTCCTCGATGTGCAACAGATGCACGTCGCTGGTAGTCTGGACAAGTGTATTCGGGTAATTCTCCACGTTAATACTCTCAAACTGCAAAGCGAAATGCAGCACGTCTATCTGCAAGGGGCGAAAAATCTTCGCCCCGATTGGCAGATTTCTCCAGTCACTATTAATCGCTAAAATCTTCGATAACCTGTTCCCGCATTTTCTATTAAGTTTATCGAAAATTTGGGTTAAAACCCCGTCGTTTTAGGACGGCTTTAAGCTACAATGGAAAAAGCGATAACCAAGCTAAAAACTGAACCTTGACAACAGATAGTAGGGGGTTTCGTTCAGAAAAGACTTCAAATTCGGCCTTGAACGAGTAAAA
>NZ_SFBY01000121.1:0-7341 GCF_007095505.1 Microcystis sp. M_QC_C_20170808_M3Col | reverse complement strand
GTGGGGTAAAATCGGTAAGAATAGGCTTTTTCCATGTCTCACATTTTAGCATATATTTGGTAAATGTGTTAATATTTAACAGTAAAGCCGTCGTAAAACGACGGGGTTTCAGACCCAAAATTTTCGATGAAAGATTCCCTCAAACGAAAACTTCGTACCTCATCATTAAGATAACTGCCTATTGATCAAGAGAAATTGACGGTTTATGGACAACCCGGCCGAGATACTAGATTTTTACAGGAAGTTTTTTGATTTAAATCCTGCTGGTTAGGCTAAAATTCAGCCATACTAAAGCGTTATATTAACGATAAGAATTTTTAGGAATAAGGGAAATGACGCAAGGACAGAAGGTTTCAGTGGGTATTGTCGGCGCTTCGGGATATGGTGGCGTACAGTTGGTACGTTTGCTCAAAGAACATCCCCTTGTCGAATTAGTGTATCTGGGGGGCGATAGTAGCGCTGGAAAACCCTACAGTGATTTATATCCCCATCTCGGTCATAGTATTAATCTTAATGTGGAGGCGATCGATTTAGAGACAATTGCCTCCCGTTGTCAAGTGGTTTTCTTGGGTTTACCCAATGGTTTAGCCTGTGATTTAGCCCCTCCTTTGATCGCTAAAGGGTGTAAAGTGTTGGATCTGTCGGCAGATTATCGTTTTACTAGCCTAGAAACCTATAGTAAATGGTATGGCAAGGAACGTCAGGATCAAGCGATCGCATCTAAGGCTGTGTACGGTTTACCGGAACTTTATCGGGAAGATATTAAAAATGCCTCTTTGATCGGTTGCCCCGGATGTTATCCTACTGCTAGTTTAATGGCGATTTCTCCCCTGTTAAAACAGGGTTTAATTGTCCCGGAAACCACGATTATTGATGCCAAATCGGGAACTTCGGGGGGAGGAAGACAAGCTAAGATTAATATGTTATTGGCAGAAGCAGATAGTTCGATCGGGGCCTATAATGTAGCGGGAAAACACCGTCATACTCCTGAAATCGAGCAGATTTGCAGTCATTTAGCCGGTCATGAGGTGCGCGTCCAGTTCACTCCCCATTTAATGCCTATGGTTCGGGGTATCCTGTCCACAGTCTATGCAACTTTGCGGGATCCGAATCTGGTGCGGGATGATTTGATCACTATCTACAATGCTTTTTATCGCGCTTCTCCCTTTGTCAAAATCCTACCGGGGGGAGTCTATCCGCAAACTAAATGGGCCTGTGGCACTAATTTATGTTATCTCGGTATTGAAGTGGATCCGAGAACCGATCGAGTGATAGTGATGTCAGCGATCGATAATTTAGTTAAGGGACAATCGGGACAAGCGGTACAATGTCTCAATCTCATGATGGGTTGGGAAGAATCCCTTGCTTTGCCGCAAATGTGTTTTTATCCTTAAAAATTTCTGGATGCGTTTAACCACGCATCCTTTGCTCAATTTCAGGAAAAACTGGCAAAATTTTGTCACTATGATTGAGATACGATGTTTGCCGATTGGCAGCAAAGGCAAGGAGAGAGTGGCAGAAAAGTAGTCAGCTTCTCCAGAAAAGTAAGTCCAAAACCTTCTCAAAGTTCCTCCCCACCAAACTAAATTTGATTGTCAAGTTGATATCAACCCCTTAGAAACCCTGACTTACCCGACTAGGATCACCTAAAAAGGCCCTTGGCGGAATCGATCCTTTAGTCGCTTCCGGGAGAATTTGCCAGTGTTGATCTAAAGCTTGTAACACCCGATCCTGCTGATTTCTGAATCCCTCGATATTGCCACTACCGGCATTCATAATCACAAACCAAACTTTACCCCTTTCTTGGGTGGGAATTTCTCCGGCTAAAGCGCTAACTTGGGCCAAAGTTCCAGTTTTAATCATCACTCCTTTGGGAATGGCGCGCCACTGCATAGTTCCTTTGGTATCGCGTCCCCCCACCGGAAATAAATCGGCGACTTGTATCGGTTGATTGGCTAACTTGCGATCCAATGCTTTAAGAATCTCAATAACTGCTCGGGGAGACAAGCGATTTTCTACACCCAATCCCGAACCATTAATTAATTGAATTTCCTCCGCTCCTACCCCAGTAATTTTAGTATTAATTGCGTCCACTGCCGCCGGGCCACCGAGCAGCTCCGCTAACATTTCTGACATGACGTTATTACTATAAATATTCATCTGACGCAACAGTTCCGTTAAAGTCAAGGACTGATGGCCCAACAATAATCGGGCATTTTCGGGGCGAATTTGACTGGCTCGAACCATGCCCAAAATCTTCACCTGTGGGGCTTGTGTGCCGCTAGGAAGGCTTTGAAAAGCTTTTTGGGTTTCTTTTGACCATTTCGATTGATCAAGCCCAATTTTCAGCAATTCTCCCGCTTTGAGGGGATCGGTTTGAAAATTCATGGCGAATTTACCCGTAACGATCAGATCGCCTTTGACCTGACGGATGCCTAATTGATGGAGGCCATTGCCCACTGCGATCGCTTCTTCCCAGACAAATAGAGGATCCCCTTCCCCTTCAATAATTAAATCTCCCTCTAACACCCCGTTTTTTACCTCTCCCGTGCTGTAAAAACGAGTAGCAAAACGATGATCGAGAGGCCAGGTTTCCACGGCGGCGAGAGTAGTGGCGATTTTAGTTAAAGAAGCCCCCGAAGCGGGCAGATTACCCTGATGATCAGCTAAATCAGCCCATTCCGTCTCAATTAAGACCCGTTGTTGACTAGAGTTTAAACCTTTTTTAGTCAAGTCTTGCAGATAATCGGCCACGATCGCCGCCACCCGGGGATCGGGAGCGGTGGGAAGGTGGAAAATAGGTTGATTTTGCCAAGAAATTAGGGGAATATTGGCGATCGGTTGGGATTGCCCCCCCAACCAACCCAAGAGAAAGCCGAAAACTGCCAAATTAAAAACTGAGAACATCTTTTCCTTAATCGCAATGATGCCTTATTGTATAGAGATGATTGGTAATTTTTAACAATTGCTCGATCAGAAAACACTAATCCTCGATCGGCCAGCTTTTGTCAAGAGCTGCCGCTCAACTTATTAAAGATTTCTATCCCACTGACTCAATGGCAGAAACGGCATTAAATCGGGCAAGAATCGCGGTAGATGCGATGGGAGGTGACCACGCTCCCAACGAGATTATCGCGGGATCGATGCGAGCTTCCGAAGAAT
The DNA here is from genome assembly GCF_007095505.1 of Microcystis sp. M_QC_C_20170808_M3Col. NCBI lineage: Bacteria > Bacillati > Cyanobacteriota > Cyanophyceae > Chroococcales > Microcystaceae > Microcystis > Microcystis sp. M_QC_C_20170808_M3Col. The sequence continues at coordinate 4,179 of NZ_SFBY01000121.1, read as the reverse complement.
TAGATGTAGAAGTATTATTAGTCGGCGATTCTGAACGGATTGAGGCTTATTTCCAGCATCATCCCCGTCCCAAGAATCTCACCATCGTCCACGCAGAGGAAGTGGTGGCCATGGACGAAGAGCCGATCACCGCTATCCGTCGCAAACCAGCGGCCTCGATTAATGTGGCCATGGATTTAGTCAAACAAAATCGCGCCGATGCGGTGGTGTCCGCCGGTCACTCCGGGGCAGCCATGGCGGCAGCGTTACTGCGTTTAGGTCGTTTAAAAGGAATCGATCGCCCAGCGATCGGTGCGGTGCTGCCGACGATGTTAGCGGGTAAATCGGTGATTATCCTCGATGTCGGGGCGAATGTGGACTGTAAACCCAAATATTTAGAGCAGTTTGCCCTAATGGGGACAATTTACAGTAAATACGTTATGGGTGTTGAAGAACCGAAAGTCGGTTTACTCAATATCGGCGAAGAAGCCAGCAAAGGTAACGATCTCGCCCTAAAAACCTACGAATTATTAGAAAATAACCAGCAAATTCCCTTTATCGGCAATGCTGAAGGCCGGGATGTGCTATCGGGACAATTTGATGTGATCGTCTGCGATGGTTTTGTTGGTAATGTCCTGTTAAAATTTGCCGAAGCGGTGGGAGGAGTTATCCTACAAATTCTCAAAGAGGAATTACCTAGGGGGATACAGGGTAAAGTGGGGACGGCTTTAATTAAACCCAATCTGAAACAGATCAAACAACGCATGGATCATGCGGAACACGGTGGTGCGCTGTTATTTGGAGTCGATGGGGTCTGTGTGATCAGTCACGGCAGTTCCCAAGCGCCTTCGATTTTTAATGCCATCCGACAGGCGAAAAATGCCGTCGATAATCGCGCTTCTGAGCGCATTCAAGCCTACAATGACCACCATCATCAATTAAAAAAGTTGTCGGTGAACGGTGAAGATTAAGCTGTGAGTCATCTTGAAGCGGTCAGGAGACAGGAGACAGGAGACAGGAGACTATTTTTATTTATTCTTCCCACTTCCCACTCCCCACTTCCCACTTCCCACTTCCCACTTCCCACTTCCCACTGATAACTGATAACTGATAACTGATAAGGGGGACTATTTTGAACGGATTCGGGGCAGGAGTCGCTATAACTGGATGTGGATCGGCCACACCGGAGCAATTTCTCAGTAATGAAGAACTCAGCCAAATTGTCGAGACTTCCGATGAGTGGATTAAAAGTCGTACAGGCATCGGTAAACGCCATTTAGCGGATCAATCGGTGTCTTTGAGTCAATTGGCGGCCCAAGCGGCGATTAAGGCTCTAGAAATGGCTCAGGTGTCGCCTAGGGACATCGATCTGATTCTCTTGGCTACTTCTACCCCCGATGATCTGTTCGGTAGTGCCGCCCAAGTTCAAAGTCAGATCAAGGCTAATCGGGCGATCGCTTTTGATCTCACCGCCGCCTGTTCGGGTTTTCTGGTGGGATTAGTCACCGCCACCCAGTTTATCCGTACTGGTACTTACCGCAATGTCTTGGTTATCGGGGCCGATGTTCTCTCCCGTTGGCTGGATTGGAACGATCGCGCTACCTGTGTCCTCTTTGGAGATGGGGCAGGGGCGGTGGTTTGTCAAGCAAATGATACAAAAGATAACATTCTCGGTTTTGAACTCCATAGCGACGGCAGCCAGAATGGTTCTCTCAATCTCGCCTATGAGGGGGAAGAATTGCCCCTTAAGGAGGGCGTAAGCGTTCAAAAAGGGACCTATAAGCCCCTAACGATGAACGGACGGGAAGTCTATCGTTTTGCCGTGGCGAAAGTGCCAGAGGTCATCGAAAAAGCTCTCTATCGAGCTAATTTAACCACCAGTGATATCGATTGGTTAGTTTTGCACCAAGCTAATCAAAGAATTATGGACGCGGTGAGCGAGCGCCTGAAACTGCCTCCGGAAAAAGTGATCAGCAATCTCAGCGAGTATGGCAACACTTCCGCGGCCTCGATTCCTCTAGCCCTCGATGAAGCTGTCAGGAGTGGTAAGGTCAAAAAAGGTGATATTATTGCTTCTTCTGGCTTTGGTGCCGGTTTAACTTGGGGTGGGATTATCTTCCGTTGGGGAGATTAATTCAGTAAACAGTAAACAGTGATCAGTAAACAGTAAACAGTAAACAGTAAACAGTAACCAGTAAACAGTAAACAGTAAACAGTAAACAGTAAACTAAAAACTCACATCTGATAACTAAAAACTCACATCTGATAACTAAAAACTCACATCTGATAACTGATAACTGATAACTGACAACTGACCCAAACACATCTATCTATCTATTTTAAGAACGTATGAAAACAGCGTGGATATTCCCGGGACAAGGATCGCAAGCGTTAGGAATGATTGGAGATTTAGCGGAAAGTGCGCTTGGCCAAGAGAGATTAGAAATAGCAGAAAGAATCCTCGGTTGGTCGGTCCTGAAAAAATGTCAAGGGGATGAAGAAACCCTATCTCGTACTCTTTATACCCAACCTTGTTTATTTGTGGTGGAGAGTATTTTAGCGGATTTGTTGCAAGAAAAAGGTCATTTTCCCGATCTAGTTGCCGGTCATAGTCTCGGTGAATATTCGGCTTTGTATGCGGCCAGGGTGTTTAATTTTGAAACAGGATTAAATCTAGTTCAAAACCGTTCCCGTTTGATGGATGCGGCCGAAGGTGGTAAAATGGCCGCCTTAATGAAATTCGATCGCACCAGTCTAGAGACAGTGATTAATCAGACGGAAAATGTAGTTATTGCTAATGATAATAGTGCCGAACAAGTGGTGATTTCTGGGACTCCTGAAGCGGTGGATTTGGTATTAGGTCAAGTGAAAGTTAAGCGGGTTATGCCCTTAAAAGTATCCGGTGCTTTTCACTCTCCCTTGATGGAAAATGCTGCTATTCAGTTTCAGCAGATTTTAGAATTAGTTAATTTTCGTTCTGCAAAAGTTCCCGTTATTTCTAATGTTAATCCTAGCCAACCGATCACCGATGCGGAGGAATTAAAAAGTTATCTCATTCAGCAGATGACTAGCTCCGTAAGATGGCGAGAAATTATCTTAAAATTGCTGGATGTGGGTGTGGAAAAAGCGATCGAAGTGGGACCAGGTAAAGTTTTAACTGGTTTAATTAAACGAACTGTTCCTGCAATTGAGTTAGAAAATATCAGTCAATTAGCCGATATATCCAAGGGTAACGAAGATGTTAAATTGCAGGGTTCATTAGTTGGTGTTGGTTAAATTATCTGGCAACATTTTCGACAAAGGAAGTAAATTGATGGATACCTAGCCAAAAAGGAAGGCTTTTAAACCTTCCTTACACTATAATTGGTCATTTATTGACGTTTGCGAGCCAATGCACCCAGAGAACCCACCGCTAATAAACCTAAAAGGGTACCTGGTTCTGGGGTTGTCTGTGTCTGGGCAGGTTGAATGGTCCAGTTAGCAGCAACGATATTACCTGATACATTGGTCAAACCGACCATGTTGATGGGGAAAGTATAGTAAACGCCATTGTTTCCATTCACGTACCATGAGCGAGGTGTTTGTGTGGAATTGGTTGAGACGACATTGAGATTAGATGAATCTCTCCAATTAGAAGGAACAGCCGTTAATTGTCCTGAGGCATTGGTGACAAAGCTTCCTAGACTAACACTCAACCCATCACCACCATTAGGATTAAAGGTGGTAACGTGGGACCCATTACCAAAATTGAAGGTGACAGTCACAATGTTACTCGCGGTCCATGTTTGGCCCAACAGGGAAGTTCCCCCATTGTCAAGCTGATAGGTAATAACCGCAGTATCACCGGCAGTAACGTTATCGACACCAAAGTTTGCTGAAACAGTATCCGTATAGGTAGCGGTAAAAATGGCGGCATGGGCGGGAATGGCACTGAAAACGGCACAAGTCACCGGGGGAAGGCAAAGGGCTTTTAGCAGTTGATTAGTCATTTTTGATTGATTGCAAGTTTAAGAATGGGTAAAAATTGCTATTTATACCCCATAAATCATTGCTTAATAGTAATAAGCATCATAATCCTACCCCCCCCCCCGAATTTGTCAAGTATTCTCCGTTTTTTATTGATGAATCCGGAAAAAAGCCCATCAGGGAGAGAGTGGAAGGGTTCGCCAAGGAAACATCTTAAATTAATCAGTAATGATT
>NZ_SFBY01000120.1:0-7712 GCF_007095505.1 Microcystis sp. M_QC_C_20170808_M3Col | reverse complement strand
CGAAACCAATAGGCTTTTTCCATGGGGAGCATTTTAGCATATATTCCGTAAATGTGCTAGTATTTAACAGTAAAGCCGTCGTGAAACGACGGGGTTTCAGACCCAAAATTTTCGATGAAGAATAAAGCCATTATTGTGCTGGGGGCGGTTGCCGCTCTTGGGTTGACTGCAACCTTAACTTTACTTATGACACGTCCATCTGGAAATTCTCCAGATTCCGCCTCTGCTCAATCTTCTCGCAACGGCATGGGTGGGATGCATCATATGCAGGTCAGTAGCGAGTTTAACTATCTTGCCCAAATGATTCCCCACCATCAGGAGGCAATCGATACCGCCCAGGTTATTCTGGCACGCACTAGTCGTCCTGAGATGAGGCAGTTTGCTCAAAATATCATTCAAGCGCAAACTGCTGAAATTGCTCAGATGAAAAACTGGCTCAACCAGTGGTATCCCAGCGGGAATATTAGCATCTCCTACGTTCCCATGATGCGCGATCTGAGTCAACTTCAGGGCGATGCCCTAGATCAAACTTTTTTACAAGATATGATTAAACATCATATGGGAGCCGTGATGATGTCGCAAATGATCCTGAATCATAATCTGGTGAAGCATCAGCCTGTCCAACCCTTTGCTGAGAACATTGCCACTAGCCAGCGCCAGGAAATTCAGCAGATGCAAACTTGGTTGATGGCTTGGTTTGGTGATCGCAATCCAATGGGTGGGATGCATCATTAGCTTGTATTGCGATCGCAATTTTGTAGGGTGCGTTCCCTAATGCAAGTACGCTTAACTAATACAGAAGTTCTGGTGTTCCCTAAAACCAGAGACTTATCGCCTCAAAATAAAAATAACTGCTATAAGTACCGCGCGCAAAATTAATTACACATATCTAACCACCTCTTGCCTCTTGCCTCTTGCCTCTTGCCTCTTGCCTATCTTCACTAGGAAATTAATTTTGCACGACTACTTATCCTTCTGTTCACTTTAAAATAAAACTGTTAGCTTGCCAGGGATTGAGAGTGACAATCCCAAAACCTCTACCTAAACCCTTCCCTTTCGAGGTAAATATTTCATGAGCCAAACCATCACACCTTCTTCCTTAAAAGCTAGTTTAGCCCCCAATCCCACTAGAGGAGCAACGGTGGACGATGGGGGAAATGTGCTAGGGGAATTTCTGCAAGAAACTCTGGCCATGACTAAACGTCTGTTCATCCAATTACAACGTCGTCCTTCAACCCTAATCGCGGGGGTAATTCAGCCATTTATGTGGCTGATTTTATTTGGGGCATTGTTTTATAATGCCCCCCAGGGTCTATTCGGCAACGATCTCAGTTATGCTAAATTTCTCGCCCCCGGGGTGATTGTCTTTACCGCTTTTTCCGGGGCCCTAAATGCCGGTTTGCCGGTAATGTTCGATCGAGAATTTGGCTTTCTTAACCGTCTCTTGGTAGCGCCTTTAACCACTCGTTACTCGATCGTGGCTGCTTCTACCATCTATATTATCGCCCTCAGTTTCATCCAAACGGCCTCGATCGTGGCCGCTAGTGCATTTTTAGGAGCAGGATTGCCCAGTTTAGCCGGATTAGGTGCGATCGCTTTGATTGTTTTCCTAATAGTTTTGGGTATGACTGCCTTAAGTCTCAGTTTAACCTTTGCTCTACCCGGACATATCGAATTAATCGCCGTCATTTTCGTCACCAATTTACCGCTTTTATTTGCCAGTACCGCCCTCGCTCCCTTAAACTTTATGGCAGATTGGTTAAAAGTAATCGCTAGTCTCAACCCTCTTACCTATGCGATCGAACCGATCCGTTATATTTATTTCAATCAGCACTGGTCTTTTGATAGCATAGTCTTACAAACCCCTTGGCTTGACCTCAATTTCTTGACAGTTTTAGGCCTGCTCTTAGCTTTTGATCTGCTAATCCTTTTGGCAATTCAGCCCTTACTTCGTCGTCGTTTTGCTTAAATCAGTTATCAGTTATCAGTTATTATTTTACTGTTCACTGAAAAGCCTGTAACTTTCTGACCACCAAAAACTAGATAATTTTCTGAGGAGTTAGTTAGATTATGAATACTCAAAAAATGTTGCTCAAATTGTCTGATCAGTTATCTATCAGTAAACAGTTCTTATTTCACTGATTACTGATTACTGATAACTGAAAAGCCGGCAACTTTCTCACAACCAAAAACCAGATAATTTTCTGAGGAGTTAGTTAGATTATGAATACTCAAAAAAATTTGATCAAATCGTCTTTATTCCTAGCTACTATTTTATTAATCGGGGCTGATTTTAATCCGCAAGTGTTAGCTCAAAGCTTGAACCCCAGTCAACCGGACTATCAAAAAAATGAACGTAGTTCCGATGGCAGGGATGATCTCGGTGGTTTTAATCCTTTAGACTTGATTCATAATAGTAATTTTCGCCGTAGCCGGGACGGATCGGAATTTCAGGAAGATACTCGCAATAATATCAACGAAGCGGCCGAGGAGTTTAAACGCAAGCAAAGGGAACAACTAGAAAATCTGCAAAATCCTGCCCCAGAAACCAAATAAAACCCCTTTTTTGAGTAGCTAGACACAATTAATTGCACATATCTAACTAGGGTTTGCGGCAAAAAGTTTTTCTTGGGAGTAGGGTGTGGGGTGTAGGGTGTGGGGTGTAGGGTTTTAACCATTTTGAGGGGGTCAATTACCTAATTTTCAGGGAAAAAGTCACTGAATTTTCCCCCTGATCACTCCCAGTCCGGTACTTTTTGATTGACAAAAAGTCTAAAAGTCTTACCCAACAAGGTTTTTAGATTTATTGAGCAGACCCTAACTACCTATTGCCCATTGCCCATTGCCTATTGCCTTTTGCCTATCCTAAGCAAGAAGTTGATTTTGTCCTATCGCTTAGTATATATGATCGCTAAGTGCAGATGATCTTAAAACGACCAATAACTGAAGAGCATTGGGGGGGTTTATCTTACACGAATTTATATTAAACTTAGGATTGGTTTATTGAATTATCGTCTTATTAAAACTGTGGAAGTAATGGAAATCGGGCAAAAAGTCAAGGTCTGTCGCTTAAGAGACCGCGTTAACTCGGATGTAGCGGGTAAATTAGGTAAAGTGGGTGTCATCAAAAATTTTAAGATGACCGATGGCAGCGGTGTTGGTGCTGTTGTCCAGTTCGATGATAAGACCGCTACTTGGTTTTTTGAGGATGAACTCAAACTCATCTAAATACAACGCTTAGGAATTAACTATGTCCTTAATTTTGACCTTTTTGGGCAAGGGGGGCAGCGGTCGCAGTACAATAGCGATCGCTGCGGCAAAAAAAATGGCTGGTCTGGGGTCAAAAGTTCTCTTGATCGGTCAAGATTCTGGTCCTGCTTGGGGATTACTCCTCAAGGCCTCCCCTAGCTCCTCCATTACCGAAATTGCCCCTAATCTCTCGGCTGTCCAGCTTAGTAGTACCCATTTACTAGAAAAAAGTTGGGAAGAAGTCAAGGAATTAGAAAAGCAGTATTTGCGTTCTCCCACCTTGAAAAATGTTTATGGTCAAGAGTTGGGCATTTTACCCGGGATGGACCAAGCTCTGGCTTTAAATTTCCTGCGCGAACAGGATAAAAGCGGCAATTACGATGTCATCATCTACGACGGCAGCGGAGATATCAACAGCCTGCGAATGTTGGGGATTCCAGAGGTGGGCAGCTGGTATTCACGGCGTTTTCGGCAGGTTTTCAGCGATTCTGAGATTGGTCGCACCCTTTCTCCCTTTTTCCAACCGATCGCCGCTGCCGTGTTCAATTTCTCCTTTAATCCCGACGGTTTAGGTCAGAAAGCCGATAATAACATTTTAGACGAGGGACGCTCCGCTTTAGCTAATCCTCGGCGAGTTTTAGCCTATCTAGTCACCAATGATGATCCAATTGCGATCGCAGACGCTAAATATCTTTGGGGTGGGGCGCAGCAAATCGGTTTAAATGTGGGGGGAGTGATTTTTAATCGCTGTCAGAGTGCCACGGAAGATTTTGCACCGCTGCCGGCCGCAATTTTACCCGACCGTCAAGGAGAAGATTGGCAGGAGTTAATCGCCGAGTTACCCAATTTTCTCACGGTGCAGCCGCCCAAACCGTTAATAATCGATACGGCAGCCGGTCAGGTCAAGGTTTATTTACCCGGATTCGAGAAAAAACAGGTAAAACTGACGCAATCGGGTCCAGAATTAACCATCGAAGCCGGGGATCAACGGCGTAATATTGATGTACCACCGCCTCTAACCGGACGAGCGGTAAAAGGGGCAAAATTCCAAGACGGTTACTTAATTATTTCTTTTTAAAGGATTATGTCGAACACCGAGATAGAAAACAAGGACGATCGGGCGGCCAAAACTCGCCAATTATTGGGCATGAAAGGGGCCTCATCGGCAGAAACTTCCCTCTGGAAAATCCGCTTACAATTGATGAAGCCGATCACTTGGATTCCCCTGATTTGGGGGGTTGTCTGTGGGGCAGCTTCATCGGGGGATTATACTTGGTCTTTAGAAGATGTCTTAAAAGCGGCCACCTGTATGTTACTTTCCGGTCCATTGATGACTGGTTATACCCAAACTTTAAATGATTTTTACGATCGAGAAATCGATGCAATTAATGAACCCTATCGTCCAATTCCTTCGGGGGCAATTTCTATTCCGCAAGTAGTCGGCCAGATTTTGGTTTTATTAGCGGGTGGGTTAGGAATAGCTTATCTTCTCGATCGCTGGGCCGGTCATGATTTCCCGATCATGCTCTGTTTAACCCTATTTGGTTCTTTTATCGCCTATATTTATTCAGCGCCACCCTTAAAATTAAAACAAAATGGTTGGCTGGGAAATTATGCCCTCGGTGCTAGTTATATAGCATTACCTTGGTGGGCTGGTCACGCCCTTTTTGGTCAGTTAAATTGGACAATTATGATCCTAACCCTCATCTATAGTCTAGCGGGGTTAGGCATTGCCGTCGTTAACGACTTTAAAAGTGTGGAAGGTGACGAAAAATTAGGCTTAAAATCCTTACCAGTTATGTTTGGAATTACCACCTCGGCTTGGATTTGCGTGATTATGATCGATGTTTTTCAAGCAGGAATTGCGGGTTATCTGATTAGTATTCATCAGAATCTTTATGCCGCTATTTTACTGTTATTAATTATCCCTCAGATCACTTTCCAAGATATGTATTTTCTGCGGGATCCGCTCAAAAATGATGTCAAATATCAAGCCAGCGCCCAGCCTTTTCTAGTGTTAGGAATGTTGGTGACAGGTTTGGCTTTAGGTCAGGGGATACTCTGAAGATTGTAGTTAATGAAAACAGGAAATATCCAGTTTACGGTACATTATCGCCTTGAATCGGGCTTCTGTTTACGGTGACTTGAGCGGTCAAGGGGGGTGAAAACTGTGGCTTCTAGCTCGATCACCAGTCTTTTCGTTACAATCAAGAGGTAATTGTGCTTGAGGGGAAAACTTTCTTTCTTCTCGGCCAACTATTCGGCATTCTTGACAAACTAATCAAGAATAGTTTCTGTTTAACAAGATTGATTGAGACAAGTATCTCGAACCTAGTCACCATGAGTAATACCAGTAACTTTCGTCAAGCTTTACGCGAGGCCAAAAGCCAAGCACTTATCGGCCCCAATGTTATCCCCAAGGCTCTGCCCTATCTCGGTGGCGGTCTAATTTTAACTGGGGTGGGAACCTATGGCGGTTTAGGTGTGATCCAATCCTATCCCCAGATTTTTTTCCCGACTTTCTTTGTCGCTCTGATTGCCGAGATTATTTTATTTTTTGTCGCCCGTAATACTGCCGAAAGAGGCAATACAGGCACTGCTCTGCCCCTACTGACTCTCTATAGTCTTCTTTCTGGCTATACTCTCAGTGGAATCGTCTATGTGGCCTTAGGTACTTCCGGTGTTGGTTTGCGAGGAGTGGCAATCGCCGCCCTTGGCTGCGGCATTGCTTTTGTGTTGGGACGCAATATCGGCTCGAATCTGTCGGAAAAAGATGGTTTAGCCCTGACTAAAACCGTTAGCATCGGTATTCTCGCTCTTTTTATTGTTCTCATTGGTCAGCTAATTTTCTCTATCTTTGGTGGCGCTACTCCCACCTGGTTAGAAATCGCTATTTCTGGCATCGGGGTTTTCTTGTTTGCCGGCTCGGCAGTGGTGGACTTTTACATCTTGCCCCGTACCTACAGAGATGAACAGTATCTCAGCGCTGCTTTATCGATGTATTTGACCTATATCAACCTATTTATCTTTATTCTGCGCCTTTTAATCGCCCTTAACGGTCGAGATTAGGGCAAATAGAGAGGAGTTAGAAATTAGTTACAACCTAACTTCTAACTCCGCTAGAATAGTAAAGAAATGTAAACGGACTGTAAAGATCATGACTGAACCACAACCGACTCAAACCCCCAAATTAGAAGATCCCAAATTTGGCTTTAATGACTATGCCGAGCGCCTCAACGGTAGAGCCGCTATGATTGGTTTTGTGATCACCCTGTTGATCGAGTATCTAACTGGCCAAGGTCTGTTATCTTGGTTAGGGTTACAGTAGTTTTTTAAGCTTTTTTAGGCATTCTAGGGGAAATATAGCCTTGATTGTTAGCTAACGCATACAAGCTTCATGATTTTCCCCGTAGAATCCTTGTAAGACCGAATCACCTCGCTGTTGCGGTGTCCCGTGGGAGCGATTAGGAGCTTCAAAATCGCCCACTTCCGAGGCCGCTTCCCCTAGAAGTTTTCCCGCTATTATATAATCCTGTTTGGATAAGCCTCTCGCTTCGGTAAATAACCAGGAAAGGGTATCTCCCGCTAGACAATCGGCCTGTAATTCAATGCCGATGCTCATTCCACCTTCATCGATGCCACCAATACCCCGATTCCACTGAACAGCGTGAGCGGCCTCGTGAGCGACGGCGTAAAGGGGAAATAAAGGATTATCGCTAATACCAGTAACTTGCTTGAGATTGACATAGACTGTATTATCTACAGTGCAGAAAGCCGCTAGGGAAATTACGCCGCAGGGAGTGGTTATCGGGCCATCGTTTAACAAATACTTAAAATTGATCTGGTGTAATTGAGCCGTATATTCAATTACCGCTTCTAAGGCATCCGTAATATCGTCTGCTTGCGCTCTCTGGGCTAGAGGGGATAAAATCAAGAGGGAGCCACAAGAAACAGCAGATATCAGGGATAATAACCGTTTACGGCCAGAGTTAGGTTTCATGGTACTAACAAAGTCGGGAGTGAGGAAGAAGTTTAATTGATCTGGATTAGCTTGCCGCTACGATCACAATTTTAAAAGCTATATCTAAGACTTCCAGAGAAAATACAGAATTTACGCGGCTTTTGATCGAAGTTTACAGAATTTCTCAGGGTTTAGATCACGCCATTTCCCTATCTCCCCACCCTCATCATTCCGCACAAATGTACTATAAATCTATCCCCATTTCCCGCAAACGAGCCTCCAGACGCTGAGAACGCTGTCTTTCCGCTTCCAGAGCTTGCTGAGTAGCATTTAATTGCTCTTGTGCTGCGGCCGCTTGCTCCTGTGCCGCAGCCGCTTGCTCTTGTGCCGCTTCTTCTGGCAAGGGGATTAAATTGCCTTCCGGGTCATAAAATCTCGCCCAAATTGCCGTTTCTCGGTCAATAGTCCCCTCCCAAGTTCCCAACCAATAGCCTAAGGTTTC
>NZ_SFBY01000012.1:0-6172 GCF_007095505.1 Microcystis sp. M_QC_C_20170808_M3Col | reverse complement strand
GGTTGGTTAACTGCCTACGAAGTGGCGACACCGGGGGTAGAAACACTGGATAATACTACTGTGCGACTGGATGGGGATAATCAACCACAACCAGATGCTTTATTAAGAATAGAAACCGGCGGACAATCAAGCATTAGTGAAGATGATTATGTAGAAGGCGCGCCGGAATTAATCGTGGAAATTGCCGCTTCTACTGCTTCCTACGATTTACACGAAAAACTCAAAGTTTATCGTCGCCATGGAGTGCAAGAGTATATTATCTGGCGAGTTTATGACGTTCAATTGGATTGTTTTCGCTTAACTGATGGGGAATATTTGCCCCTAGAATCAAATCAAGATAATATCTTTTGCTCCCAAGTCTTCCCTGGATTATGGCTAGATAAAAATGCTTTATTATCGGGGAATTTAGCCGAAGTTTTGGCAAGATTACAGCAAGGAATAGCTAGTGAACAACACCAAAATTTTTGTCAAATTTTGGCTAATAAATAACCCAGATAAACTTGATTTTTCTCTGAGAACGTAGGTTGGGTTGAAGCATGAAACCCAACGCTAATAAATAACCCGGATAAACTTGATTTTTTTCTTAGTTGCCTAGGGATGGCTCAGAAAGATTAGCTGATTTTTCTTGCCAATCTTGACCGATTTTAATCGTCACATCAGAAGCGAGATTCCCCGTACTTTCCACCAAAACTTCCCCGACACCAAGGCTATTATGCAGGGCAGCAGCCAGGGAATTATCCCCTTTTTGAGCAATAATTTTGGTAGTTTCTAGAATTGGCGATGAAGACTTAGAGACAAAAACATTTTCATAACCAAACGAGCGCAGATATCTGACTAGAGCTTGCACCGCTTCTGGATTATCGATGCTATCTTCCACAGCTATGCGAGTCGGTTGCGTGGTTTCCTCAATGTCAGCCATAAAAGAGCCGTGGTTAAAATGTTGAGCCACTAGCTCTTGAATTTTACTTTGATTGGGCAACCAATAACTGATCCCTTGCCGACCATCACCATTAAAGTCTCCGGGTAGAAGTAGCATTTGCACATCAGCGCGCTGAGTTTTAGAGGCAAAACCGGCTAGAGCGAGTAACTCCTCTAAACTGAGATTAGTATCGATATGAGTGCGGATAACCTCGATAATATCGGGAATTTTCAATAAAGTTGCTGGTTTTAGGGTTTGTTCTACTAAAGACCGCATTAATTGCTGTTGTCGTTGGATACGACCGATATCGCCGTTAGCATCGTAACGAAAACGGGCAAACTGGAGGAATTTCTCGCCGTTGAGGTGTTGTTCCCCTTTTTTCAGGTCAATGTAGAGGTGTTGACTAAAATCTTTGTAGTTCATGTCTTTGGGAACATATACCGTCACCCCCCCCAAAGCATCAATTAATTTTTCCACACCCTGCACATTAATGCGAATATAGCGATCGATAGCGACTCCGTCCAAAAGATGACTAACCGTTTCCGCCGTTAAAGCAGGTCCACCGAGGGCGTTAGCTTCATTGATTTTTTTCTCCCCGTAACCCTCGATATCGGTGCGGGTATCCCGGGGGATGGAAAGCATGGTTAACTTCTGTCTTTGGGGGTCAAAACGCAGTAACAGCATGGTATCGGTTAAACCATCCAAGGAATTAACCGGGGCATGATAACCCAGATCTGGGGTTTGTGCCTCCTTGACATCGGATGTCAACACTTTCGCGCCAACTACCAAAATATTAACGGGGCGGTTGAGGGCGGGAAGTTGCAGATTTTGATAGGATATCGCCTGCTGATTGTTAAAAGCGGCGGCTTCTTGGGGACTAAGAGCAGCTTGTCGCAAAGGTGTGGAGGAGAGAGACACAGCCAACATAGCCCCCGCCGTAGCGGAAACTAGGGCGCAGCCAGTTAAGCCTAGGGCCGTCAGGAACCATTTACCGGACAATCGCCGCTTTTTCACAGGTTTAGCCGCTAATTTGCTTGATTTTCCGCTTTTAAGCCTTGATTTTGTCTTATTAACCACAAATTGCCTCACACGGTCACTAAATATCTCCCTAAAACCATATTTAAAGAGATGAACTATTTTTTTTCTCAGATACCCGGAAAAGATTATTAAACTAATCGGGTTTTCTAGAGAGTTAGCAGATAATATAGCAGAATTTTTCCTTATAGTTCTTCTGCATCGCAATTTTGGAGAAATATCTAGGGTTTGCAGCAAAAAGTTTTTTATGGGAGCGGGAAGCGGGGAAGTGGGGTAGTGGGGTAGTGGGGAGAAGAAAGCTGCCTTTTGCATGAGTGCATGAGTGCATGAGTGCCTCCTATCTCCTCAATGGCTGATTTTTTTGTGCAGAAATAACTTTTGTGGTCGATTAAATAACCAATTGATCAACCAACCGTCGGTTTTTTGCAGACGATAACCGCTACTTGAGTACAGTGACTGGGCCGCTAGATTATTATCGAGAACATGGAGGGAAAGTTCCTCAAAACCCCATTCTCTAGCGATCTGTTCACACTTGAGCAGCAATCTCCGGGCCAGACCGGCACGCCGGCGATCGGGACTAACGGCTAAATTAGAAATATAAGGAATGGGAACGGCTAAAAAAGAACTAGATTTTAAGCCGATTTCCGCCGTAGCGACAATAATTTCCTGAGAACCCGTGGCGGTGACGCTGGTTTGACTGACTACCAGACAGTGATAGTAAGGGGTATCGGCGCGCAATCGTCCCCGTAAGTCCTCGTAAATGCCCAATTTAAAGATAGGACGCAGAAAAGACCAATAATTGGCCGTGGGGAAAAAACTATCGGTGAGAATTTCCGCCAAGCTTTTGAGATCTTGGCTTTGGGCCAAACGCACCTCGACGGTAATGGTGGCATTGTCACCGGTCGCTTCCGAGTCGGAGGGATTAGACAATAGGTATGAGATAAAACAGGAGTCCACTTTAATCACAGGAGTCGGCAGGGAAGGTGGGGATGGCAGTCCTTATCCCGGAAAGGTAAATAGGGGTGGGAGCTAGTTGGGAGAATCAAGCATCTATCTTAAGGAGAATACCGCAATTTTTCAAGACTACTGAATCAAAATCTCATCCATTCTACTGCCTATAGCCCCAGTTGGGGGAAAGACTGCTATTTTTCGGGAATTTTTTTTGATCGCCGGGCAATGGTTAAGATGGGATGATGCTGGTCAGAACTAATCTCTTTCTTTTTGGGTCAATTAACTATATTCTTTAATCTAATCTATCCTCCTATCCCCTCCATGATCAAAGAAATTTCCGCTTATTTGCAAGTGTTCCGCAGTCAAAAAATGGCGGCTTTGTTATTCTTAGGTTTCGCTTCTGGATTGCCCTATTTTCTCACCGGTCGTACCCTGCAAGCTTGGATGACCACCGAAGGAGTTGATCTGAAATCGATCGGTTTATTTAGTTTAGTCGCTCTCCCCTACTCTCTCAAATTTCTGTGGTCTCCCTTACTCGATCGCTATCTTCCCCCGCTGCTTGGTCGTCGTCGCGGTTGGATTTTAATCGCTCAAATTTGTTTAACTTTAGCGATTGGTTTCATGGCTTTGCAACAACCGCAACGATCTTTAGAATTATTGGCAATTAATGCTTTACTGATTGCTTTTTTTAGTGCCAGCCAAGATATTGCCTACGATGCCTATCGCACAGATATTTTAGAAAAATGGGAGATGGGTGCAGGGGTGGCGATCGGGGTTTTAGGTTATCGTTTGGCTTTAATTTTAACCGGTTCGATCGCTTTAATTTTAGCCGATCACTTTCCCTGGCCTCTCGTCTATCTTTTCCTAGCTGGATTGATGGCTTTAACGATTATTTGGTCTTTTTTAGCCCCGGCTACTCCCCCTAGGGATGATACTCCTCAAACTCTTTTAGAGGCGGTTTGGTTGCCTTTCCAAGAGTTTTTTCAACGCTATCAAATAGGTCAAGGAATCGGTATTCTCGCCTTTATTGTTCTCTATCGTTTAGGGGATGCTTTAGTTAATAATATGGTGACTCCTTTTCTCTTAAAAACTGGTTTCAGTCAAACCGATATTGGGGCGATCCAAGGCGGTATGGGCATGATAGCAACTATGGTGGGAGTTTTATTAGGTGGTTCCCTGTTAAGTCGTTGGGGAATTAATCGATCGCTCTGGATATTTGGTGTCTTGCAAGCTGTTAGTAATTTAGCCTATTTTATTTTAGCAAATTTAGGGCAAAATTATCCTTTTATGGTCTTAGCTATTAATATTGAAAACTTCTGCGGTGGCTTAGTCACTGCCGCTTTTGTGGCTTTTTTAATGAGTCTTTGTAATGCTCGTTTTACCGCTACTCAGTTCGCCCTTTTATCAAGTTTAATGGCCTTTAGTCGCGATATTTTGGTGGCTCCCGCAGGAGTTTTAGCTGAGGCGATCGGTTGGCAGTGGTTCTTTTTAATCACGGTAATTGCCGCTTTACCCGGGTTAGCTTTATTGCCTTTATTTGCTCCTTGGCAAGAGCAGAATTAGGCTAATTTATGAGCTAGGAAATGATAATTTATTCCTCCGATTTCACTCGCATAACTACTAAAGTCATATCGTCGCTACTGTCATTTCCCAACCCAGTAAAAGCGGCAACTTTCCCAAATAAATATTCTAGAATCTGTTCGGGATCGGTGTACTGTTGACAGGCTTCTTTAACTGCCGATAGCCAATTTTTCTGCTCAAATCTTTCCCCTTTCGAGTTAACTGCATCGGTAAAGCCATCGGTATAATAAATCAGCGTATCTCCCGCTTCTAATTGCACTTGGGCATCATCATAGATAGAATCGGCCTCTAAACCAACTAATGTCCCTTCCGTGTCGAGAGGCTCTAACTCTGCCGTTTTGGCCCGCCACCAGAGGGTGGGATAATGGGCAGCATTACTGTAGCCAAGACGGCGCGTCAGGGGATCATACTCGGAATAAAATAATGTCACGAAACGATGAGAATTATCCAGATCGGCATACATAACCCGATTGAGATGACGCAAAATCTGGGCCGGGGAGTGACGATTTAACACTTCCGCTCGCAACATTCCCCGGGTCATGGTCATCAATAATCCTGCTGGGACACCTTTACCCATGACATCACCAATGACTATACTCCAAGGAGCGGTACTAGCTTCCATTTCCGCCTCCCTTGCCGGTTTAAATTGATCGTAGTTGCAGGGGATAAAATCATAATAATCGCCACCAACGCGATTAGCCGTTTTACAGTGGGCTGCCAATTCTACCCCCTGAATTTTCGGACATTGCCGGGGTAAAAGACGATTTTGGATTTCGGAAGCGATTTCTAACTCTCGATCCTGACGTTCCTTGGCCCGTAATTCCAGCGTTAATTCATTATTAGCTATAGCCACCGCCGTTTGATCGGCCACTAGCTGCAACAGTTTACGACGGGTGGGTGTCCAACCATAATCGGGATCGCGACTGAAAACGTATAAACGTCCCCGCTCACTATTTTTTACCAAAACAGGTGTACTATATACCTGCGTACCCTGTCCGAGAGTTTGCCGGATTTTATGGTCGAGACTATCGAGAAGCGATCGACTATTTCTGTTCTCAAGTGCCGGTTCTTGGTTTAATTGTCGGATAATTGCCTCTAATTGTCGGCGTAGTTCCCCATTAATTTGATTATCTTGGCAATGGAGTTGATCGAGCGCCACTTGACCGTTATTTTTGCTCAAAATCAATGCCCCTCCCTCCGCATCTGCCACTCGTGCGGCCATCAAGGGGGTAAGATCGAGGAATTGGTTTAAATTATTGAAACTCCGCAGGGCAAACCCGAGGGAACTTAAGAGATTTTGAACTTTGTTTTGTTCGCGATATAAACTGGCGACTAACTCTTTTAAGGCTAAAATTGGCTTGATATCGGTAGTTTGATCGCCCATATTGACGGTGGCAGTGGTGAGGGTGTCGCTCGGTTCCGGCTCAGAAAGCATAAAATGATTTTTGTGGCGGTGACATGATTATAGCTAGATAGTCATTGGGTGATGACCTGTTTAAGTCTAACAGTATAGTGGATCTTTTCGTGACTGCCACAATTTAACCCTGATGTTTTACTATTTCTGTTTTTTGACGCTCCCCGCTCTAAAGAGACGGGGATTCTTCGTTCATTGAGTCTCCGTTAGCAAGCAGGATTTCTCCAACCAACCAAGAGGGAATCTCTCCCGAAGCGTTTAAAGTTTGCGTG
>NZ_SFBY01000119.1:0-5918 GCF_007095505.1 Microcystis sp. M_QC_C_20170808_M3Col | reverse complement strand
GTTCTGACTTTATCTGTGTGGGAATTTTCTTAACTCCTTCAACCAAACCCTTTACTACACAAGGATTTTAACCTTTTTTGTCCTCGATCGCTTTTTTATTTAAGCGAACGGTGAGTTTATTCTGAAGGAAGTGCTGCCAAAAATTAAAGAAGGAGACTGTCTGCTCATGGATAACGCCAAGATTCATCTCGGAGAAATGGTCAGAGAAATAATCGAACAACAAAAAGCTAGACTGATCTATTTAGGGTTTGCGGCAAAAAGCTTTTCCTGGGGGCAGGGTGTGGGGTGTGGGGTGTGGGGTTTTATCGATTTTCAGGTGGTCAACTATAGCAAATAATGGGTTATTTGCTATACAAGTCTTAGCTATTTTTTGATGGCTGAGTCATTTTGTCATGGGATAAACTTCAGGTTTAGCGATCGCCGCTTAGGTAAACATTTAGTCTAAACTCCAGTTAAAAGCTGAGGAAGGAAAAACTATGCCAGTAGTCTATGAGAATGGCACTGGTCTAACGGACAAAACTGGCCATAGCGCCTTTTCTGGGTTTTGTCTGGATGGGTATTAGCAACCGCGCAAGCGTCCATCTTCCATGTGAACAATGCGATCGGCAATATCTAAAATCCGATTATCGTGGGTGACGAGTACAATAGTACGGCTCTGTTCTTTGGCTAAACGTTGCATCAAATTCACCACGTCTCGTCCCGTTTTACTATCGAGGGCGGCCGTTGGTTCATCGGCTAAAACTAATGGAGGATTACCAGCCAAAGCTCGCGCGATGGCTACCCTTTGTTTTTGTCCCCCAGATAAGCTATCTGGATAATAGTCGATCCGATGTCCTAAGCCGACTTCTTCTAACATCAAAGCGGCGCGTTCTTCCGTTTCCCGCCCGCCGAGATTTTCCTGAAGCTCGATCGACATTTGTACATTCTGTCTTGCGGTTAGAAACGGTAACAAATTATGGGCTTGAAAAATATAACCAATTTGACGGCGGGTTTGGACTAATTGTTCTTCACTAGCCCCCCGTAATTCTTTTTCAAAATGCTGTAAGCTTCCTTCTTGAACAGAGCGTAGGCCACCGATTAAGGATAGTAAGGTTGTTTTTCCGGAACCAGAGGGGCCAGTTAAAATAACGATCTCTCCCTCTGTGATTTTTAAGTTGATCTGAAAAAGAACTTGTTTTTTCAGCGTTCCTTGACCGAAATAGTGATTGAGGTTTTGAATATCAATAACGTCCATAGACAGCCTCGTTCATTGAGATGAGGGATGGATATCTGTTTCTTTCTTCTAAAAAATATCGGCCGGATCGGCATCTTGCAATTTTTTAACAGCAGTGGCTCCTGAAACGAAGGCCATGACTAAGGTTAAGATAAAGACAAAAACCGCTCGATCAAGCGACATATTGACAGGTAATAAGGTGGCATTTTTAGTAACCTCATATTGAATATTAGCGATCAAAAAACCTGGAATATATCCGAGAACAGCAATTAAAAAAGCCTGTTGTAAAACCATTGATAAGAGATAGCTATGACGATAGCCCATGGCTTTTAGGGTGGCGTATTCTGAAAGATGTTCCGAAACATTTGTATAGAGAATTTGATAGACAACGACAATTCCAACAATAATTCCCAGGATAACACCTAAATTAAAAATGAAACCAATCGCCGTACTGCTTTGCCAATAATTCTTCTCAAATTGAATCAACTGTTGCTTGGATAAAACTTTAATATCATGAGGTAAATATGCTTGAATATCTTCGATAAATTTATTGATATTAGTTCCTGGCTTTAGACGAATTAAGCCAATATTAATTAATCCATAAGAACGGTTGCTAAAAATTCTTAAAAAATTCAAATGGCTCATGATTAAATTCCCATCTGAACCAAAAGAAGTTCCCAGTTTAAATAAGCCAGCGACTTCTATTTTGCGGTTGTTACCCTTATTGCTAACCTCGGTAATAACCGAGCCCTTTTTTTCAAAATCAGCAACAATAGGACCAAATTCAGAGCGAGAATCTTGATCGAATAAAACTTGATCGGGAAGTTTTAATAGATCCATATTTTCTGCGAGACCGGGTAAATCAAATGCCAAATTTCTGAGATCGAACCCAATCACGAATATATTACGCCAATAATTACGAGTTTCAGGGTTTTTCCACTGAGCAAAATCTAAATAAATCGGACTGACAAAATCTACTTCTTCAAAAGCCAAGGTTTGGAGTAATCGCCGTTGAGGAAAACTTTCCATGCCAATCAGTGAAGTAGTACGAGGACTAATTAAAAAACAGTCCCCTTGTAGAGCTTCGTGAAGCCGAACAGCACTATCAAACAAAGCATCCCGAATCCCCAATTGCATAAAGACAATTACAACCGCAAAAATAACCCCCGATAGAGCCACCAGTAACCTGGTTTTTTGGTAGCGTAATTGCAACCAAGCTGTCGGTAACTTCCAGTGGAATATTTTCATCTTTTGCTCCTCCTAAAGATTCTAGATTGATCGCGGCTGACTTGTTGACAAATACTACTCCTTATTTGAGACTTCGACCTAACATTATCTCAAGGCTAAAAGTCTTTCTAGATAAGAAATTTAACTAAATAGATATTCATTTCATATATAGAACTATTTAGTTAGCGCACAACCTAAAAGCCAGCTATGATTGGGTTATAATTTTTCGATATATCTTTTAAAGATTAGTTTTGTTCGTATCGATTACGACATTAACTTGTAAATTGGTCAAGTTAGCCACTTTCTTGCTAGAAGAGGGATCGAGACGAATTTTGACTTCCACCACTCGCGCATCTGCATCAGCAACTGGATCGGTTCCCAAGACATCTTTTTTGCCAATTTGTAAGCCAATTTCAGCGACAGTTCCCCTTAGTTCCCCAATTAATCCATCGGTGGTAATTTTTGCCCGTTGTCCTAGTTTAACTCGACTAACATCTGTTTCGTAAACTTCGCTAGTGACATACATTTGACTGGTTTGACCAAGATCGAGGATGCCTTTATCACCAATTAATTCACCGGGCCAAGTATAAATTTTGAGAATTTGCCCCACTTTGGGAGCTTTGACAAAGGCTAAATCTAAATCAGCTTTTGCCTTTTGGACAGCACTTTTAGCTGCGATTAATTGCGATTGAGCAACTTCAACATCTACGGGACGGACTTCAGCAACTGCATCTAGTGTCGCTTGATTTTCCTTGATTTTCTGATCTAGAGTTGCCACTGTGCGCTGAAGATTAGCTTCAGCTTCATCAATTTTTGCGGTTAGAGTGGTGACAATTCGATTTAAATTAGCATTGGCTTCTCGCAGACTTTCTTGGCCAGTTTGAGCCATCAGACAGAAGCGATCGCGTTCTTGTTCCGAAACCGCTCCTTGTTGGTATAAAGCATAATAACGCTGACAATCTTTTTGTGCATTGTGAAACTCAGCTTTAATCCGCTCAATAGTGGCGTATTGAGCCATTTTTTCCCCTTGTAATTGAGCCGTTAAACTGGCAATATTAGCTTTTTGGGTAGTAATCTGTCCTTCCAATTCCGAGCGAGTCCCTTCAAATCTCGCATTTTGGGCAATAATATCCCCCTGTTTTGCGCCAGCTTTCACCTGAGTTAAAAGAGATTGAGCAATGCGAACTTGGTCTTGTGCTTGTTTCAGTGCTGCTTGGAGTCTATCCCGACTGTCGAGGATAGCCAAAACTTGTCCAGCTTCAACCTGGTCTCCCTGTTTTACCAACAGTTTATCAAGGCGGGACCCTTCCATAAAGGCAGGAGCAGAAATCTTGATTGCCTCTCCTGCTGGTTCTACATAGCCTAAAGCCGCGACGGCTTTCAGCTTTCTCGGAGTAGTGGAAGCGACAGCAGGGGATGTGGTTTTTAAAGATTGATAGCGCCAAATTGAATAAGTTGCGACAGCGCCACTTGCCATAGTCCCGATGGTGAGACAGGTAATAAGCAGCCAATTAGTTGGTTTGACAAAAAGCTGAGATTTCATAACATACTTTGTGAGCGTTTTATCGAAGCTATCGTCCCGAACGTACCTAGTAGCAATATAGCTAATAAAGAAGAAGGTTCAGGAACTTGGTTAGAAGAAGATGTAGGGGAGAAAACTAAGCCTGTGGGAGCGAGAGGAGCATTGATACCAGAAGGCACAAAGACACTGATGAAATTCGATGTCGTTTTGTCGTACTTCAGGATACTGTTGCTGCCAAGACTGCTTATGTAGAGGTTGCCATCCTTACCAAAGGCTAAACCTATGGGGGCAATCAGCCCACCACTACCAGGAAAAACAAAAGTATTGAGAAATGTTCCCATTGTTCCGTCATTCTTCAAGACACTATGGGTGTTAAGGCTACTGACGTAGAGGGTGCCGTCTTCTCCAAAAGTCAAGCCTGTGGGTACATCCACCTCACTATTGTTAGAAGGAATAATAGTTTTGATGAGGTTACCAGTCGTCTTGTCATAGACGAGGACGCTGTTGGTGTCACGACTGTTGACGTAGAGGTTACCATCCTTGCCAAAGCGCATACCTGTAGGGATCTTTAATCCGCCACCACCAGAAGGGACAAAAGCATTGATGAATTCTCCTGTAGTTCCGTTGTACTTGAGAACATTATTGGCACTATTATTAATCGGGGCAGGTTCGCCAAATCCTCCATTGAGTCCACTATTACTGACGTAGAGGTTGCCATCCGCTCCAAAGTCTAAATCGATCGGATTTTTCAGCCCACCACTACCGGATTGAACAAAAGCATTGATGAATTCTCCTGTAGTTCCGTTGTACTTCAGAATACTGTCAGTAGCACGGCTGACAACATAGAGATTACCATCTGGACCAAAAGTCAAATCGAGCGGCTCTTTTAGCCCGCCACTGCCAGAAGAAATAAAGGTCTTGATGAATGCCCCCGTTATTTCGTCATACTCTAGGACACTGTTAGTAGCGTTGCTAGCAACAAGTAAAGAGGCTTGAGCTTTTGGAGTAGCAAAGCCAAGGACGGCAATAGTTGTCAGGAGAATACTGACTAGACGATAACAATTAATTAAACTCATAAATACCCTCAAAGATTGTTATACCAATTGACGAGTTCCGCTCCGATTAAATGGGGGTTGTCTTCTTGTAAATAATGGCTACCTGCGCCGATGTTCACTGACTTCAAATTCTTCAGATGCTGCTCGTACCATTGCGCCATTGACGGCGAGATTAATGCACCTGGATCAGCATAAAACATCAGTTTCGGCAAATCCGATTGCAGAAGCTTTGCATGGTAGGTCTCGACAGCCTTGACTACAGCGACGGGTTCTCCTTCAATCGGTATCTCGTTAGGCCAACGCCAAATAGGCTTACGGTCATTTATTTTCTGGAATGGCTCCCGATAGCGGTTCATCTCCTCTTCACTGAGTTGTCTGACGATGGAAAGGGGCAACACTTGCTCGATAAAAGCGTTCTTATTCACCAGCAAATCCCAGCCCACCTCTGGCGTTCGGAATGCCTTAAATAGCTCTATGGCTCTTGTAGGAAAATCATCCCATGACATAGGTCTGATGAACTCCATGAAGGCGAGTCCTTTGATGTTATTCTCCTGACTCATAGCATAGTGAAAGCCGATGGCAGACCCCCAATCATGCATAACTAAAGTGATATTTTTCAGGTTCATCCTTTCGATGAATCCCTCTATAAACTTCACATGGTCAAAAAATAGATAATCGATGTCCGGCTTGTCTGACTTTCCCATGCCAATCAGATCGGGGGCAAGGCAACGCCCTTTGGCTGTTAGATAGGGAATGATATTGCGCCACAGGTACGAAGAGGTGGGATTGCCATGAAGAAACAGGATCGGCTCTCCTGAACCTTGATCGACATAGTGTATTTTAAAGCCATCGACTTCGATAAAGTTGGACTCGAAAGGAAAATCCGCAGAAATACTTGGTG
>NZ_SFBY01000118.1:0-3390 GCF_007095505.1 Microcystis sp. M_QC_C_20170808_M3Col | reverse complement strand
CCATAAATGAAGTTTTGTCGGATTAAATAATTGGCTGAGTTGTAGAGATTTTTAGACTGCCAAGATAAATTATCTATCTCAGCCCAAAATCGATGTCCTTTCTTGATAATGTGTCTTTCTGCTACTAACATTATTATTCGTTGTCTTTTAACTCAGCGTCGGGTTTTGAAGGGTTGTCATCCGTTATGATAATTGTACCAGAAGGCAATTGATAGCCTGTTAAATTCCCTTGTTTTCACCACCTCCAAGTCGTTCGATAACTTATTCCTGTTTTTTTTGCCTAGTCTGATAGTTTTATGTCTGTGTATTACCATGAATGACTATATCTGATCATATTTGTATTGAAACTTTACAATACCTTGAGGGGACTCAGCATTGTAGGAAGTGACTGGAACTTTGAATCAAAAGTCATTGCTCATCGGCACATTACCTCTCGCCTCTCGCGTAAAGACAAGGGCTAAATCCTCTTCAAAGCCGTTCAAATAATTCTCGACATTCCAGGCGATTCTTCGGCCAGAGGTTTTTAACTCAATGCCACAGATAAGGGCCGGTTTCACTTCAAATTTTATATCCATATCACCAACAAGTTCTTGGCGCAGAACTGGGATAATTTGCTGCCGCAATTCTTCCGAGATTTCAAAGCTGCTGGAGATGATTGCCTCCCGCGTCTTGGCCGTTGCGGTGATCGCTTCACAAAGCGCTCGTTTCTCTTCCCGATCCCAATTGCGAACTCGATCGAGGAAAACTTGAATGACAAGCTGTTCAAGCTCGACAGCGGCTAGATCTGCTAAAACTTGGCGAATTGTCGCCTGAATCTGTTGTAATGCTTGATGTCGCAACTCTTGCAAAAAGGCATCTTTTTGCCGTTGAACTATTTCTTGCCAGCGAGAGCGATCTGCTTCTACTTCAGTGCGGATACCTTGCATTAACTCTGTTTGCGTCTGTGCAACCGCTGCCTTGACTTGAGCCAACATCGTCGAGCGATAAGTCGCAAAATCCTGTTGCATTTGTTGGTATTTTTCCATTTCTTCTCGCGCTAATTGGCACTTTTGTTCTGCATCTTGCTGGCGATCGCTAATTGTTTTTTCCCGACGTTCCATTGCCTGAATAATAGGACGGTAGAGAAACTTTTGCAGTACAGCCACCAAAATCAAGAAATTAACAATTTGGGCCAAGAAGGTAAACCAATCAACTGCCACGGAATTATCCCCCCGCCTTAGTCACTACATAACCCCAAAAAGGATTGGCAAAAATTAAAATTAGCGAAATCACAAAACAATAAATTGCCACTGACTCAATAAATGCCAAACCAACAAATAACGTTCGAGTAATCGTATTGGCTTCGTCTGGCTGTTGCGCCAAAGCGGTCAAAGCTTGAGCGATAGCTCTTCCCTCTCCCAGTGCCGGCCCTATTGAACCGATCGCCATAGTTAATCCAGCCGCTAAAATTGATATCATTGCCGTCAAGCCAATATTATTCATGGTTTCTTTGCTCCTTTTCTCCTGTATGAGAATTATTAACCACTTGCTGTGCCTCTGTTGCCGAAGCAATATAAACCATAGCCAAAATCGCAAAAATATACGCTTGAATTAATCCAGTCAGTAGCTCCAATACCTGCATGATAATCGGGACAAAGAGCGGGGCAATGGATAAAAGAATACCTACTATCATGACATCACTCATCACATTGCCAAACAGCCGGATGGCCAAGGACAAAGTGCGTGACAGTTCCCCAATAACATGAAAAGGTAACATCAAGGGATGGGGTTGTAGATAGTGCTTGAGATATTTTTTTAACCCTGACTGACGTATGCCGTAAAATGGCACTGCCCAAAAAACACAGATAGCAAGTGCTGCCGTTGTAGAAAGAGAGGCCGTAGGCGGATGATAGCCCGGGATGATTTCTAAGAGATTGGAAGCGGCGATGAAAATAAACAAAGTACCGATAAATGGCAAGTAGATATCGGGTTGGCATCCGCTAATATCTCGTATTTGACCCTGCAATTCTTCGATGACAACTTCCAAAACATTTTGCCAGCGAGACAGACGAGTATCTGTCGATAGTCGGCGCGTGATTAGCCAGGAACTAATTCCCAATAAAGCCATTAACCCCCAAGTAAATAACAGAGTAGCATTAAGGGCAATTGCTCCCGATTGCCAGAAAATAATCTTGTCAGGACTTAGATACATGAGCTATTGTACTTAGTTGCTTCTGAATTTAGGTTGTACCTGCTGCAATATTAGATTTCTCGTCCAGAAGAAGGTGGCCAGGCTTAACAGCAAGTAGAGGACTGGCAAGTCGGGGACTGCAACTATTATGGCATAAAATCCCAGCAAAATTATGCTTGTACGACCCAAAAAACTAATCAAAGTTAACACCATCGGATTATGGGTTCTGGGGAGTTGACGCACCGTTAGCCACAGTCCCCCAAAATGCGCCAAACCCAATGCCATTCCCGCCAATAATGCCAGAGGAAAGTACAGTAGTTCAATCATGATTGAGTTCCTTTTTCGATTGCTCGCGTGCGCCCTCGATGGCGGATTGTTCGCGCTTAACCCACTGCCAGGCATTCAGACAGCCCAGCATCAACCCAGCCAACATCAACATTAATGTCCAGGAAAAGCGACTCGGCCATTCTCGATCGATCCAGATACCGAGTGCCATACCTAAGAGAGTGGGTAGAACGACTGACCAGCCGACCAATCCCAATAACCCCAGGCCAAACCATATACTGTGCTTCTTTTCCACTCTGGCTCTGAGTTTGCGCTCTTCCTGGACTCCTACCTTGCGGCTAAAGCGCAAACGATTTTTTTGATGACTTCTTTCTGCCATTTTATTAGTACCCATATTTCTATTATTTCTCGTCTAGTCTCCTCGCTGCCCTCCTAGTTCGATAAATTGCCGGATCATGTTAGCTTCCAGTTTTGTCAGAGCCACGCGAGTGCGTTTTTCCCGCTCATCTAAGATTTGAAACTGCTTTTCTACCGCCTGTCTTAAGCATCCTAAGTCGGCACTTTCAACAGCATGGCGAGTGGAAACTCGCACGTCAAAACCAGATTTGACCAAAATACCCTCATCCACGGCCATAAATCTTTCCTGCCCTTGAGGAGTGGTGAAAGACAGCAATCCGGGCAAGATAGCGGTGACAAAATCAATGTGATGTGGCAGCAGGCAAAAGCACCCGCTTCCCGATTCTGCTGTAACCTTAATGACTTCTGTCTCTAATAGAATTCGGGTGGGCAATATAACTCGGAGTTTCATCGTGCCTGTCATCGAAAAACTGGGTCTGAAACCCCGCCCTTTAGCGATAGCGGAGGGCGGCTTTATATGAGTTAGTGAGAAACAATTAAACCGTTAGAACGACGAATTAACTGAATCTTGCTAACAG